>NZ_PNOZ01000011.1:0-123395 GCF_002879555.1 Verrucosispora sp. ts21
GCCCTTCACACTCGGGCCAACTCCAGCTGCGAACCCCGCTCAACTTCGAAGAGCCAGGAAACCCCGACATGCCGATACCTACCGGCGGTTATCGCCAGATGGCCGAAGACCTGGCTGCCCGCATCAAGAGTGGCGAGTACCCACCAGGCACCAAACTCCCGTCTTATGCCGAGTTGTCGAAGCTCTACAGCATTGCGGTAACTACGGTGCAGAAGGGCATCCGGATGCTCGAATTTCAGGGTTTGGTGGTCGGCGTGCCCGGTAGAGGGGTTTACGTACGCGAGGACCTAGAGTCCGAATCGCAGTAACCCCCTGCCCGGCAGAACGGCTAGACGCTATCGGCGTCGTCGGAACTTGCCGAACCGCCGCCTCCCAAATCTGACTCCTCGACAAAAGCCTTGACCACGCCAATTCCGTCTTTAGTGGTGGGAACAACAAGGTATCCTTCCGGCCAGGAGTGAGCCACTCTGGGATTCAGGTTCGCAACCGAGTCCGACAAGAGTAGCTTTTCGTTGTTCCGGCGGTCGAATACTGCATGCCCATCGAACATGGCCTGCATGAATATTCCGAGCCTAGAGAATGGTGTACGAGAGAAGTTTGCAGCTTCCATAAATCGAGCTTGCCGGAAATTAATCAGTCCGTCATCCTTCACATTCGAGAAGTCCAGACTGCCCAAAAAGACGGCACCGGTAGCCGCGACACCACCGGTGAACATTGAGTCAGCAAAGTCAGCATCCCCAATAAAGCATGCCCCTTCAATGTTCAGACTGCCGACCTTACAGCTAGACAGCTTCCAGTTGATCAGGACAGCACCGCGCAGGTTTAAGTCCAAGCTCCCCCAGTAACTATTGTCGTGAGCGACCCGACCATCACTTAAAAACATGCCCCAGAGATGATCACCGATCAGATCTTGAGCGGCCTTTCTTACCTCCAATTCCTCGACCGTGTCCGAATCCTGGGTGTAGTCAATCAGCGTTGGTTCACCGGCAACCAGTCTTTGAATATTCGACGGGTCACCAATCGGCATTCTAAGGTAGGCACAGATTAGATTCATGACCGTCTGCCGGTGCTCCGGGTTCCCCTGCCCCAACCGTTCAAGCGCATATAAAGCTGCCATACGTACAGGTGCTTTCTCCGAACCTAGTTGCTCTGCGGCTTTGACGTAGAGTTCCGTAACCCGCTTTTCGGAAGCATCGTGTTTGGCGTCTTCTGCGGTTCTATTCTTGTGTTCTTGGTCGGCGTGGTCTACGCGCTCTTTGACGTACTGGCGACGCAAAGCAAGGAAAAGGGCAATAAGCCCTCCAGTGCCGGCCCCAACCGCAAGAATATTGCGAATCACGTCGACTCTCAGTTGAGCCTCACGAACGGCAAGGTCCGGCGAGTTAGGTACACCCGCCGGAACCTTCGCGGCGTTCCACATGAAATACGAGGCCACACCTGTAGCCACGAGTGCAATGATGGTGAGAGCAATCAGGGTCGCCAGGTGAATCGGCTTGTAACTCCTAGGCTTCGGAGACTTCCTACTCTTCTCGGCTCTGGTCTTCTCGGCATAGGTCCTCTTAGCTTTACGCTCAGACCAGCGCTTACGCAAAGCTAGAACGGGCCTTACGCGCTTGTACCACCGGACACCTTCGGGCATCCCATGATTATCTCGCACAGATGCAACACCGGTCTACCCCTCAATGGGTCAAGCCGATCTAGGAGTTCGCTGCTCCGATGCGGTACTGCTCATAAAGGTCGGGGTGTTCCTGAGCTACCTTGTCAGCAGCTTGTGAGTAGCTAAGCCCATGCTCTGACATTTCGACGTGAACCCACTCTTGGAACCGCCCATTTGTCGAGTGGCGCGTCATGCCGATTATGCGCCTACGCTCTGCCTCTTGTTCTTCTAGCTTGGCAGTCACGTACTTTGCCAGTAAATCTGCCTGGTCGTTGGTTAGCCGCTTCGGCTGCGGTTGCTCTGACATGCTCACTGGCGAAAGCCATCCGTTCTCTTCATCCATGGTTCGGGCTTCTATACAGCCCGCTTCTTGCATTGCTCGCTTACTCGTCACCTACTCCGCCCTCCCTGCCGCGTGCAACCAACTTGTTGATTAACGCACCGACCATACGAGCCAGTTCGTTAAACTGCTCCCGTACGTCCTCGTGGTCTGAACGTATGGCCTTAATAACCTCTGTTTGATTCTTGTGAGCCATCGGCCAATCCTGCTGAGACAGCTTGGACATTGCTACTTCTCCTGTTCTGTTCTCTGCTTTGCCACCCACAACAACACATCGAGGGCGGCTTCCCTTATCTTCGGGTCCTGAGCTCTAAGAGCTAAATCAACGAGCATCCTATGAACTGCTGGCACTGCCTCACGCATTAATCTCTGGGACCGCTCGCGTGGGTTCTCATTAGGGTGCAGCTTGTCCTCAAGTCTTAGCGCTTCTAGGTGTTTCAGTACCTCCGCACGAACGTCAAAGTTCAGTAGCTCACGCCTTATAAACTCCTCATCGCTCATTGGTCGCGTCCTGGTCCTCAACTACGTGCATAGGCTGCGGAGCATCGACCACCACGGAGTCGATAATGTCCTTCATCCGGGGTGAGTAAGCGACGTGATGCTGATGAGTCTGCGGACCGTTCAAGCCCAACAGCGACTTATAGCTCTCCACAAGTTTGGCTAGTGCATGTGCGTCGCTAGGCAGTTGCGTCCGTAGGTACTTCTCGTAGGCAACGGAGATAGCTCGCTCTAACAGCTCGACAAGTTGGCTCTTGCGTTCTCGGATGTTCTCTTCGGTGGCATTAATTTCGGCATTGAGGACTCGGCCGACCATGACGTGTGAGATGCCGACCCGTTGGGCAATCTGCCGGTACGTCATGTTCTCTTCGGTCCGCAACCGCAGAATCTCGTCGGTCCGTTTCAGTTGTTCTAGCTCCGCTCCCTTCATTCGGTCACCTCCCAATCACGTGCCTTGACATACTCATGAGTCCGACCGTCGGTGTTGACCGTGATGTAACCTCGGTCCTCTAACCAGGTGAGCGCAGGTCTAATCCGGCTATTATTGAGACCTTGACTCTTGAGACTGTTGAAGCCTCGAACGCTGCCACCAGCCGACGCGATAATCTCCAGAAGCACTTTCGCTTCCGCCTGTTCCCTGTCCCCCAACCGCAGTACCCGCGCTTCGTCAGGTGCCAGCACCAGCGAATCTGCTACGAGGGTTGCTCGCAGTTGGTGCGTGTCGTCTTCCGGCCCGTACTTGTTTTTGGTGCGCCAAAGCTTGACCTGATTACTGTTGACCCGCTGAGTCCGATACACATAGTCGGCGTCATCCTCGATGTTGGTTGCACCGCGAACCTTTGTGTCCTCTGCGTCCGTGTGGGCAATCACGAGAACAGACCCGTTGTCCGTAGCTCTCTTGATGTCCTCAATAGCGTCGACAACCTGCCCCATGTCATCGTTAGAGTTGCCCTTTGCCTCACCTGACGCACGGCGCAAAGTGTCGATGATGACCAGGACGAAACGCTCTTGCCTGATGAGTTCGTTCAACGCTTCTAACTCGGCTGCGTTGTTGAACAGGCGTGGCGTACGGGGAAACGTAATGAAGTTCTCCGCAGGCACCTCAGTGCCGTTGTGCTTCTCCCAGGCAGTTATCCGGTTGTCTTGGTCGTACGCACCTTCACCAATGAGGTATAAGACGCGACCTTGGACAACCTCTCGCGTCCCTAACCATGGTTTCCCGGTGGCGTGGCAACACCCAAGGTCGGTGGCAATGAAGCTTTTGTAGGTGTAGTTGCGACCGGCCAGCACGATGTAGGAGTGCCGACCATAGGTATCTGCCACCATGGGTTCGATTTTGGGTAGGGACTTTAACGCCGTCCGGGTGTGCCACTCAGCTTTCAGGGCGGCGACCCGATCGGCGAGACTAGCCGGTGATGTAATGAACCGGCCGTTTTGGTCAAGAGCTAGGTATGCGTTGGTGTCCATAGTCACGAACCACCGCCGACCCGAAGTTGCTCAACCCTAATTGGGTGTCGCTTACCGGTCCGTAGGGCGCTATCTAGGGTTGGCCCTATTTCGTCAAGAGGCAAACCCGCCTGGTGTGCGGCAAGAGTGATTCGCCTACGAACCTCTTGTTCATCAAGGTGGCCGCCGGCTAGGTACCGGCCCAATCTTTTGGCCTTCTGGTAAAGGGTGCGGTTGCGACTACCACCCGGCGCGTTCTGTACGTCATTCAATGAGTACGCCAGAACGCCGGAGACCCAGGCTTCCGGATTGTCTCTCCAAATAACCTCTGGTTCGCTCGTTGTCCTACTGCCTGGCAGGGGGTGAGGGTCAGAGGTGGTGGGAGCATTTGTTTGTCCGCTTACCCCACCCTGCCGGTAGCTAAATGGCCCACCACCACCCCCCTGCCGGGCAGATATACGGTCGACAACCCATGTTGGCAATTCGATCGGTTGCAGGTCGTTGACTTTGGCGTAACCAGGTGCAGGCGGAACTACGATGAATCCCTTGTTCGCTTTGAGGTCTACCCCTGGTCCCAATACGCCAGAACGTAGCGATCCTTCATAGCGAAACAGGTAGTGCCGTCCGCCGGTCATGGTGGAATGAATCCGGGTAGCGGGTAGCTCTGGCAGAGTCGCCAGAGTCTCAGCACCATCGTTGCGGGGATCTTCGTCTACGGACACTATGTAACTACGGAAACCGGTGAGTACGCCAGGAACAGCAAACGGCCATTGCTTCCACCAGGATTCCAAGGTTCCCGCAATGGTAGTTCCTCGGTAGTACCAGTCTCGGATGAGTGGCTGTTTCTTCCTGTCGGCAGTAAGTACCACCGGGATGACAGGTATACCGGCCGCAGCCCACGCCAGTGCACCGTCAAGCATGGTCAGTTGCTCTAAGGGCACCTTCGGTCCCTGCTTCCCTCTGAACTTGGCAAAGAGCAGAGGACTAGGGAACCCTGATTCGGGCATAGCAAAACCTCACAGTCTGGGCACTCCGCTCTCCTACTGAGGTTTTGGCTTTACCGGTCGGAGCGGGCGACCCTTAATAGACCGTGAGGTTTCAGCGTTGCAGCTTGTCGGCGTTGATATAACTAGAGTGTTGGTGGCTTCGGTCGCTTAATCTGAACACCCGGGCTCCACTGTTCCCGCTTGTCAATGGCCATTTCGATCAGGTCCTTGACCACCCAGGACTCGGGAACCAAATCACGTTCGGACAACCTCTTGATTCGGTCCTTCAGCTCTGGCTCCACTCGGGTTCCCACCATTGGGCTTTCGGCCATTAGTCACCTCCCCGATGGCGCTGATAACAGCGTACGCGACGCTATCCGGTCCTTCCAGTCTCTCAGCCATTGTCGGTCCTCAGATTCGAGCGTTTGCACCCAATGGCGTTGATCTTGAACGCTGCGTGATAGCTGGTGATCCAGCCCGAGAGCGACCCCAAAGATCGGCTTTGGCTATTCATCATCGACTGCTATCGCTCAAATGATCGATGCATGGCGATTGTCCCGCAAGGATCGGTCTGATGATCTTGAAGAACGACAAGTTAGGTCGCCCTTGGTTAACAAATGAGCGTGAGGGGTGAACGGTCTCCGGTCTCCGTCGGTCTCAATGGGTAGAGACCGGACATGGGTAATCATCGGTCTCGTCGGTCTGGGGTCTTAGAAAGACCCAGACCGAAGACCGATACCGGAGTGGAGTGCAGTTCGTTGCGCACAATCATCGGACTCCGAACGAGTCCGTCGATAGCTATCGATGCAAGGGGTTACGACCCCTCTGCGACCCCCTGGTGGCCACTCTGCCCGGCAGGGTTGGGGCTCCGGCCGTCCGCAGGCACCCTCAGAGCCACGTACAAACCCGCGAACGCCGCCCACCGCCACGGGCTAGGGTCCGGCACTCCTGACGCTCACAGCGGCTCTGAGCGAGACCTGTCCGGTACCCCTCAGATGATCAGTGCTGCGTTCCCACCGCACTACTGCCGCAATATCGCAGCACAATAGCTGCACACCATTCGTGATAGGGTTGACCTGTCCTTTCTTCTGGAGTCAGGACCGACTGAGGCACAGGCCATGAGTGATCATTTCCCGTGTTTCGCCCCTTTGGTGGGGACCGAATGGGTCCGGGTTTGCCGCCCCTCGTATTCGGTCCCCACCGACCTTGCTTCTGCGGCTTTCAGCCGTTCGCCATAATACGAAAGTCCCCCAACCTACTTAGGCTGAGGGAACTTTTCGCTTTCTGGCTAACTGTGCGGATTCCCACTGAGGCGAGTCTCCGTCCAGTGAATCTGGACGCGTTCTGCAACAGACTTCTTGTAACCCTTGCCGTTGGGCAGAATCTCGATGCAGTCCACCAGGTTGCCTGAGCGCAGAAACTCACGCTTCTCAGGTAGAGACATGGCGTCCCAAAGCTCAGGGTTGCTAATCAGCTTCCCAACGATGGGCAGTACTCGCGTTGACCTCAGTTGCGCTTCTAGCTTTTGAATCTGTGGCTCTAGGTCTGACTCAATTTGGGCAAGCATGACTGCGGAGAGTCGCTTAGTTCCTTGTGCGGGACGGAGGAACTGCTCTTGTGCTTCGTCTAACTGCTCTTGCAATTCGGCTATCTCAGCCTTGATGCTGTCCCGTAGATCGTCCTGGTCGTCGTCAACGAGCGTAACCATAATGAGACGCTGTTTGATCTCTGCCTCTATGTAGTCCTCTAGCGGCTTACGCTGAATCGACAGACAGAAGTTGACGGAGCACATGTAGACCGGATAGCCGTTGTTCATCCGCCCGCGCATCAACTCACCACAGCTACCGCATCTAATGATGTAGGAGAGAAGATGCTTGATCGCGGTATCGCGCACAGTCTTACGGGCAGGGTCGGAAAGCTTGTCGACGCACGCTTGCCACACCTTCTCATCAAGAATCGCGGGCCATGACGCTTTGGTGAAAGTCGGTGTCATGATTCCGGCCCGACGGTCTGCCTTAGTGATGTGAATTCGCTTCCCGGCGTAAGCAGGGTTCGTGATTATCTTCTTTAGCTTCGTGATATCCCACCGTTCGCTACTAGGTGGCGTGATCCCGCGAGCATTGAAGTCTTGCGCTACTGCCCAGAGCGTTTCGCCGTCCGATACTCGCCTAGCAGCTTCCCTGATTACCTTCGCCTGTTCCTCGTTAATATGCTGTGCAACCAGTTTGCGGCGAACCCTGCCCCTACCATCTTCGATGATTTCGTACTCTCGGCGGTAGCCGAATTGGGTTCGTCCGTGCGGCTTTCCTTCACGCACGTTGTCACTCATGGCCCGACGTACGCGCTCTGCTGTCTTCTCAGACTCATACGCGGAATCGATTCCGTCTTCCGCAAGGTTTTTCCAGTCCCGACCTAGCGTAAGATCGTAGGTGCGCCGGTCCTTGACGACATGAATTCTGATTCGGAAAGTCCGACACAACGCAAGAAGGGTGAACCACTCAATAGGTTCACGGCTTCCACGCGAGGATTCCCACAGAATGAGGACATCGGGCCGATGGGAATTGAGGTATTCGACCATCGCTTTGTACTGCGGACGGTCTTTCGTGGCGAACCTACTTGCGGACCGGTCATTCTCAGGGAAGACCGCTTCGACGCGCCAACCTTCGTAGTCAGCATCGGCCCGACACTCGGTTTCCTGCTCACCTACTGAGCGTCCGTTACGTTCATCATCTTTGCTCACTCGGCAGTAGATGACTGCGCTCATTGCCCGTATCGCCGTAAGTCCCGGTCGGGTCGCTCTCATGTTCTCAATGGTACTTCTCTAGCTGTACTTCCCGTGGGAGAGCGAACAGGCCTACCAGGACTGGGCTGCCGGGCCCGCTCGGGCCGCGCACGCCGCCCCGCCCGGTGCCGAGCAGCGCCCGCCGGTCGCCACGGGTGCCACCCTGCTCGAGTTCGAGGTCGTCCAGCAGGTCCCCTGAGCCGCCGACCCGCGGGCCGCCCCGCTCGGGCGTGCCGATCGATGACGCCCAGGGCCTCGCCGGCCGGGGGACTTCGAGACGGACGCTAGGCGGGGCGGGTCGTGGTGTGGGTGGCGAAGGCGATGACGTTGTCGGCGTACCCGGTCGGGCCACCGATCCACTGACCGCCGCAGGTGATCAGCCGCAAGCTCGGCGGACCGTCGTGGCCGTAGATCCGGTCGGCCGGCAGCTGGTCCTTGGGGAAGCGTTCGACGGAGTTGACCGTGAACACCGCCACCGAGCCGTCCTCCCGCTTCACCTCGATCGCGTCGCCGACACGAAGCTTGTGCAGGTCGTAGAAGACCGACGGGCCGCTCTTGGTGTCGACATGGCCGACGATGACCGCGGGACCGGGCTCGCCGGGCACCGGTCCCCGGTCGTACCAGCCGGTCTCCTCGTGCCGGCTCAACGGCGGCACGTCGATGGTGCCGTCCGGAGCGTCGCCGACCGGCTTCACCGCGGCGGAGATGTCGGCCGCCGCGACGGTGAGGCTCACCGGTCGGGGTGCGGTAGGCGCGACGGGCACGCTCCGCGTCGACGTGTCGCCACCGGCGGCGGTCGCCCACTGCAGTGGATCGCCCACGCTGCGCCCCAGCCCGGCGCCGGTGGCGAAGATACCGAGCAGGACGAGCACCACCGCCAACGGCAGTGACCAGGGGCTACGGCCTGATCGGGTGTCCCGTCGAGCCGGCTTGGCGGTCGCGGGCTTACCGGCGTAACCGCTCAGCCGGGGCGGTCTGGCGGAGCCACGCGCCGGGTGGCCGGCAGGTGCCGGACGCTCGGCGGTCGGTGGTGCCGGACGGCCGGTGGTCGGAGGCGCCGGACGCTCGGTGGTCGGTGGTGCCGGGCGCTCGGTGGTCGGTGTCTGCGGCACGAAGAGGTCGGGGTGGGGGCCGGTCGACCGCCGCGCCGGGTCCCCGGCGGGCGGCACGAACATCTCGGGTCGGGGTACGGGGCTCGGCCGGCTACCCGGCGCTCGGCCGGTGCGTACGCCTCCGGTGCCTCGCACCACGCGGGCCGACCGTGAGGTACGGGCGGAGTTGGTGGGGCGGGGTGCCCTTGCCGCGGCCATGGCGGGTCACCGGCCGGTCTGGCGACGCCGGGCGGCCACGACCCAGAGGATCATGCCGCTGACGGTCAACGCGAGCCCGCCGGGCAGCAGCAGACCGGAGGTGCCCCCGGCCCCGCCACCGAATCCGGTGGCCGGTCCCCGGCTGGGTTTGACGGCGCGGACCACCTGGAGCATCGTCGAGGCGCTCTCCCCGCCCCGGCACTCCAGCTTGACCCGGTAGTTGCCGGGCAGCACCCGGTCCTTCACCTGGGCGGTGCCGGTCAGCAGCCCACGTTGCGGCTGCACGGCGACCCGGCCGAAGGCGTCCGACACCGCGATGGCGCCGACGGAGTTGTCCTGGCAACTGGCCCGCAGGCCGACCAGATGTCCCGGTTCCACGGTGCTCGGGCTGACCTCGATGAACACGTTCGGGCCCGGCGGCTGCGGCGCGGCGACCGGAGGCTGCAGGGCGGCGACCGGCTGCGTCGCGGCATGGGCGGCGACCGGCTGGGCCACGGCGTGGGTGGCGGCCGGGCCGGCGGCTCGGGCGGGCGTCGGAGCCCCGACCAGGGCCACGGCGAGCAGCGGGGCGACGGTGACGAGGATGAGCACCGGGGCCGCGAAAGTGGCGGCCGACAGCGCTGGGCGAGTACGGGTCACTGACACGATGCCCCCTCCCGGCGCGACGGAGCAGTCGCCGGGCGCCGCCGGACACCCGGTCTGCCGTACGGGATGATGGTCTCACCCCCGGTCGTACATCACATCCGATCCGGCACCGTGCTCGCGTAAGCTCGGTTCGCTGTGACCTCCACCGAACCGATCTCCGCAGGCGCCGCGCCGCATCCGGCGCGGGCGATCCGCACCTTCCATCCGCGGCGCGGCCGCATGAGCGACCGGCAGACGACGGCGCTGCAACAGCTCTGGCCGGTGTACGGCCTGCGCGTTGGCGATGCCGTGTCGTCCGATCCTGCCGTGCCGTTCGATGCTGCCGGGCTCTTCGGCCGCCGGGCTCCGCTGGTGGTGGAGATCGGGTCCGGCATGGGTGACACGACGGTCGAGATGGCCGCCGCCGACCCGGATCGAGACTATCTGGCGGTCGAGGTGCACACGCCCGGAATCGCCAACCTGCTGGACCTGGTACACCGGCGTGAGCTGCGCAATGTCCGCATCGCCGAGGGCGACGCGGTGGAGTTGATGCGGGCCATGCCGGCGGACTCGCTGGACGCGGTGCACGTCTTCTTCCCGGACCCGTGGCCCAAGTCCCGGCACCACAAGCGGCGGCTGATCCAGCCGACGCACGTCGCGTTGCTGCGCTCCCGGCTGGCCGTCGGCGGCACACTGCACTGCGCCACCGACTGGGCGGAGTACGCCGAGGCGATGCGGGCCACGCTGGATGCCGACCCGGGCCTGGTCAACATGCACGACGGGTACGCGCCTCGGCCCGCCCACCGGCCGGTGACCCGGTTCGAACGGCGGGCGCTGCGCGTCGGCCGCCCGATCGCCGACCTGATCTACCGCCGCCGCTGACGGGTAAGGAAGGGCCCCTTCTTAACGCCTCGTGCGGTAAAGGGGGCCCCTATTAACGAACCGGCCCGGCGAAACCGGTCACCCCGTTGGCGTCGGAGGGCATGATCCAGGCACGATGGAGCGGCCATGACACTCACCGCCGCGCTGCCGAAGTCCGCCGACCCCGACACCCTCTACGACGCGTTCGCCAGTTGGGCGTCCGAGCGCGGCCTCGACCTCTATCCCCATCAGGAGGAGGCGGTCATCGAGATCGTCTCCGGCGCCAACGTGATCATGAATACGCCGACCGGCTCGGGCAAGAGTCTGGTCGCGATCGCGGCGCACTTCGCCGCGCTGGCCGACGACCGGACGACCTTCTACACCGCGCCGATCAAGGCCCTGGTGTCGGAGAAGTTCTTCGCGCTCTGCGAGGTCTTCGGCGCGGAGAACGTCGGCATGCTCACCGGCGACGCGAGCGTCAACGCCGACGCGCCGATCATCTGCTGCACGGCGGAGATCCTGGCCAACCTGGCGCTGCGGGAGGGCTCCCGGGCCGACGTCGGCCAGGTGGTCATGGACGAGTTCCACTTCTACGCCGAACCGGACCGGGGCTGGGCCTGGCAGGTACCGCTTATCGAGTTGCCCCAGGCGCAGTTCATCCTGATGTCGGCCACGCTGGGCGACACCACCCGGTTCGTGGACGACCTGGCCCGGCGTACCGGCCGGTCCACCGCCGTCGTCCGCTCCGCCGAGCGGCCGGTCCCGCTGCTCTTCTCGTACGCGATGACGCCGCTGCACGAGACGCTCGAGGAACTGCTGGAGACCAAGCAGGCCCCGGTCTACGTCGTGCACTTCACTCAGGCCGCGGCGTTGGAACGCGCCCAGGCGCTGATGAGCGTGAACGTCTGCACCCGCGCCGAGAAGGACATGATCGCCCAGGCGATCGGCAGCTTCCGGTTCACCTCGGGCTTCGGCAAGACGCTGTCGCGGCTGGTCCGCCACGGCATCGGCGTGCACCACGCCGGCATGCTGCCCAAGTACCGCCGGCTGGTGGAGACCCTGGCCCAGGCCGGACTACTCAAGGTCATCTGCGGTACGGACACCCTCGGCGTCGGCATCAACGTGCCGATCCGTACGGTGCTGTTCACCGGCCTGTCCAAGTACGACGGGGTGCGTACCCGGCTGCTCAAGGCCCGCGAGTTCCACCAGATTGCCGGGCGGGCCGGCCGGGCCGGCTTCGACACCATCGGCCGGGTCGTGGTGCAGGCCCCCGAACACGTCATCGAGAACGTCAAGGCGCTCGCCAAGGCCGGTGACGACCCGAAGAAGCGCCGCAAGGTGGTGAAGAAGAAGCCGCCGGAGGGCTCGATCGGTTGGGGCGAGCCGACCTTCCAGCGGCTGGTCGAGGCCGAGCCGGAACCGCTGACCTCCAGCTTCCAGGTCAGCCACTCGATGCTGCTCAACGTCATCGGCCGCCCCGGTGACGCCTTCGCCGCCATGCGGCACCTGCTCACCGACAACCACGAGGACGCCGCCGCCCAGCGCCGGCACATCCGCCGGGCCATCGCCATCTACCGGGCGCTGAAGGCCGGCGGAGTGGTCGAGGAACTGCCCGAGCCGGACGAGACCGGCCGACGGGTCCGGCTCACCGTCGACCTGCAACTCGACTTCGCGCTCAACCAGCCGCTGTCGCCGCTGGCCCTGGCCACCATCGAACTGCTGGACAGCGCGTCCCCGTCGTACGCCCTCGACGTGCTGAGCGTGATCGAGTCGATCCTCGACGACCCCCGCCAGGTGCTCTCCGCGCAGCAGTTCAAGGCCCGCGGTGAGGCGGTCGCCGCGATGAAGGCCGAGGGCATCGAGTACGAGGCTCGCCTCGAACTGCTCGACGAGGTGACCTGGCCCAAGCCGCTGGCCGAACTGCTGGACAACGCGTACGAGATGTACCGGCAGGGCCACCCGTGGGTCGCCGACCACCAGCTCTCCCCCAAGTCGGTGGTCCGCGACATGTACGAGCGGGCGATGACCTTCACCGAGTTCGTGCAGTTCTACTCGCTGACCCGCTCGGAGGGCCTGGTGCTGCGGTACCTGGCCGACGCGTACAAGACGCTGCGGCAGACCGTGCCCGAGGAAGCCAAGACCGACGAGCTGATCGACCTGATCGAGTGGCTCGGCGAACTGGTCCGCCAGGTCGACTCCAGCCTCATCGACGAGTGGGAACGGCTGCGCAACCCCACCGACCTGCCGGACGTCGCCGCCGCCCTGGACGACCGTCCCACGGCGGTCACCCGCAACGCCCGCGCCTTCCGGGTCCTCGTCCGCAACGCCCTGTTCCGTCGGGTCGAGCTGGCGGCGCTACGCCACTGGGACGCCCTCGGCGAGCTGGACGCCTCCGCCGGCTGGGACGCCGACGCCTGGGCCGACGCGCTGGAGCCCTACTTCGACACGTACGACGAGATCGGCACCGGCCCGAACGCCCGCGGCCCGGCGCTGCTCATGATCGAACAGGGTCGGGAACGCTGGACGGTACGGCAGATCCTCGACGACCCCGACGGCGACCACGACTGGGGCATCAGCGCCGAGGTCGACCTGGCCGCCTCCGACGAAGCCGGCACCGCGATCATCCGCATCACCAACGTCGGCCAACTCTGACCCCACCCAACAACCAACCGACCGGCCGGCGCCTCGGCCGACACGCCTCACCCGGCACGACACGCCTCGTTGATCAAGAGGTTTGCGTCAGGAATCCGGCGATCGCCGACGCAAACCTCTTGATCAACCGTGTTGGGTTACCGCTGTTGTTGGTCGTGGTGGCCGTTGCCGGCGGTGCCGCAGGGGTGGGAGCGGAGGACCGGCCCACCCCTGCGGTCGACAGGCATCGGTCAGTCGCGTGGGGCCTGGAAGGCCACGCGGCGACGACGGAACATCACGAAGAGCACCGCGCCGAGCGCCAGCACGGCGGCACCGACACCGGCCACGGCGGCGGCCGGAGCGCCGGTCACCGGCAGGCCACCGCCGGAACCGCCGTCGCCGTCACCGGTGTCGATGACGATGCGGGCGGTGTTGTTCTCCGGCTTCGACTCGGTGGAGTACATGGCGCCGTCGACCACGATGGTGCCGTCCGTACCCGGCGTTGACTTGATCTTCAGCTGGACGGTCGCCTTGATCCGGCCACGGCCGGACGCGATGCTCGGGAACTCGCTCTCGAAGTTGCAGCGCAGCTTCTTCGACTCGGGCAGCGTCCCGCCCGGCTCGCCGTCGGTGTAGCACCACTCGGCGGGCAGCAGCACCGTGCCGCTCGGCGCGGTGATGAGCACGCCCGGGCCACCCCCGTCGGAGGGACCGTGGTTGACGACCTCGTAGGTCAGGTCGACCGTCTCACCCACGGCGCCCTTGACAGCCGGGGCGGTGACAGCGACGTCGATGGTGTTCTTCTTGCTCCAGAACCGGAAGTCCGCGTAGTTGTCCGACTCGTCGAGCTCCCACTGTGCGGTGGACTGGCGGGCCACCTTGGCATCCGCGGCCTTGACCTGCATGGCCTTGACGGCGGCAGCGAAGGACGGGCCCGTACCCTTGCTCCCCTCGACCTTCTTCGCCGCTCGCGACTCCCCCGCCAGGGCGACGCTGACGTAGCCGTAGTGCTCGCCGGGACCGGACAGGTTGCGACCGAAGGTGACGTTGAAAATCGACTCGCCGGTCTCGTCGTCGAACAGCATCAGCCCTTCACCCGGTTCGAGGGTCAGCGGCAGGACGCAGGTGACCTCGCTGGGCCCGTACACATAGGGCGCCCCGACATCGTCGGGGTAGTAGTCGGCGTACGTGCAGTCGCTGTAGCGCTCGACGAAGGTGGCGCCGGTGGTCAGGCTGACGGTGAACGTGAAGTCCGTGGCGGCGGTGTCGCCCTCGTTGAACACGCCACTGTAGAGCGGCACCGTGTCACCGGGGCCGACCCGGTCGGACTTGTCGTTGAGGTCCGCGGCGGCGGCCACCAGATCTGGCCCGGATGCGACCACCGTGACCGGGAAGGTCGTGGTGTTGTCGTCCGGGTTCGCGTCCTCCTCCGCGCTGGCGATGGTCACGGAGACCGAGCCGGCATCGCCGGACTTGGCTCCCTGACGACTGGCCAACGACACCGGGTAGAGGGTGTCGACCTGCCCGGCGAGGAGCACACCGACATTGCAGGTGATCTTCTTGTCGGCGAGCTTGCAGTTGTCGACCCAGTCCGGCGCGGTCGCGACGACCGCGTCGGCGAGCTTGCTCAGGTCGATGGTGACGGTGACCGCGCTCGCGTCCGCCTCGCCGTAGTTGTACACGTACATGCCGACGGTGGTGCCGCTGTTGTCGACCTCCGCGACCGGCTCCTGGGTGAAGGAGACGAACAGGTCGGGACGCGCGTCTGCGGCGTGCGCCACGGGGACGGAGCCGAAGAGCGCCGCCGTCGTCAGCACCGCCGTGCCCACGGCAAGACGTGGCCAACGAGCCATGAGGGATGTCATATGGGTACTCCGGGAGAGAAATGGGGAAGCCCGGACTTTAGACGATCTCCGAGCAACGCGTTGTCCCGTGCGCAGGGCGTGCCGCACCGGACCTGTCCGGTCCACGAGTAGGTGGCCAGCGGTCGGCGTTGTGACCAGGCCATAGACACTTGCCCGCGGAGCGGCCCCGTCGATTCGTCCGGATCTAGTTGGCCATTTCCTCGTGCGCTGAGAGGGACGAGGTCGCGGTCATTGGTGGTGTGCCGTGTCGATGATGAGGTCGGCGCGGTCGCGGGTGCCGTCGGAGGCGAAGAACTCTTCTTCCTCGGCCATCCACTTCTGCCAGAGCTCCTCTGCGCCGGCGAAGGAACGGTCGCGGGCGAGGCCGCGCGCCAGCCGCAACGGTGCGGGTGCGTCGACCCAGATGGCGTAGGCGAGTCGACTGATCGTCGCGCGCCGCGTGCAGGTGACGCCTTCGAAGATCATGGCGGGCGCCCAGGGCTGCGTCTTCCACTCGCCGAGGGTGTTGCCGTACCAATCCGTCCAGTCTCTCGCCTGATAGTGGGCTTCCTCGCCGCGAAGCAGCGGCGTGAGTACCTGGGCGTCGAAGCGTGGCCACCATCCGGCGAAGTTGTCCCACGACACGAAATCGTCAATCTCGATGATCGGCGCATTGAGCACCTTGGAAAGGTCGCGGGCGAGGTGGCTTTTTCCGGAGCCGCTCGGCCCATCGATGCCGACGATGCGTATGCCGTTGACCGGCTCGCGAGAGGTAACGGCGGCGGCGACCTGATCCACGATGTCGATAGCCATGGGTGCAGCCTAGAGAATGGTCAGCCGTGACTCGCGGCGTTGCCACGGGCTGCTTTTCAGCTGGACGGCGAGGGAGCGATCGTCGTCTTGTTCCGTTGTTCCGTTGGTCCGGCGGAAGGCCCAGGAGTTCGGCCAGGGTTGGTTCTGGAACCTCGACGAGGGGTGGTGGGATGCCCGGTGTTCGCAGTTCACGGACGTTGAAGGGCGGGAGGTTCCAGGCAGCGACGAGGAGGTTGTTCTTGGCGGACTCACGGACCGCTCGCCGAAGGTGGGCGGCTTCGCGCTGCTTCACTTCGGCTCCGGAGCGGGTGGCGAGGTTGAGGTTGTGCACTTCGTCAACGAGGACCAGGTCGACACCGACATGGGTCGCGGTGACGCAGACAGCGTTGACGACTTCGGTGAGGTTGGCCCGGTTGGTGAGGGGCAGGCCGAGGAAGCGGGCGAACTCGACGGCCAGCATCCGCGGGGTGGCTGCGGGCGGGACGGTGACATCGTCTCGCGGGCACGGTTGGCCGCGAGCGGACGATACGGCGTCATTGACCGAGTCCGGACCCGTGCGGCGGATCAGCGGCGAGGCATGGGTCGTACGGTGATGACCATGCTCGGCATCGAGCGCTCGACGAGGGCCTGACCACAGGGCTGCTATCCGCCACCGCCGAAGGACGGGGGCTGTACTCCGCGCTGGGCTGGGAGATCCGCGGCGAGCTGGCCGGGGCATTCCGATCGCCATGACCAAGGCATCAGCGCCCATCGGCGCGCTCTTGGGTTCAGCGCGAGCAGCATCCCGCAGCCGCGCCGCTGGCCACTTACAGCGGACGCAGACCAGGCCGTTGGCCAACTTCGGCCGGACTGGCCAACTATCGCCGGACGCGACAAGCCGGCCCGTTTTCTCCCCTGGGCGATGTCAGACCCGTCGATTAGAATGTATGTACTAATCGAGTTCCTGACCTGGGAGGATGCTCGTGACCGCACCCATCTCCGCCCCCCTCACGCCGTACGCCACCCTCCTCGGTTTCACCCGCTACGTCGACCGCACCGGGCCGACCAAAGCCAACTTCGTCGGCGGCCTGCGTCGACAGCGGGCCAGCCGTTCCGGCTTCAACCCGCACGGCCAGTTCGTCAAGGCGCTCAAGGCCGACATCGCCTTCCACACCGGCGGCACCCATCTGACGCAGGTGGTCGACGTGGTCAAGCCCCGGTGGCGCCCCCTTTACCAGGCGCTGGTGCCGGGCGCCACGGCCTGGCTGCACTCCCTGGGCGAGCCGCGCGAGGTGGACCTCGCCCAGACCCGCGACGCTCTCGCCCTGCTCGGCGACCTACCGGTCAAGATCAACCCCCATTTTGGCGTACGCCATTCCGACGGCCGCGCCGAAGCGGTCCGGCTGCACTTCGACGAGACCCCGCCCAGCGAGGAGGCCGCGCTCGCCACCCTGCACCTGATGGCCCGGCACATGGATGCCGTCCTGCCGCACGCCGAGCCGATCCTGGTCGACATACGCCGGGGCGTCACCCACCGGATGCCCGAAAGCGCCAAGTCCGACGAGATCGAACGCTGGCTCGCCGGCGAAGCCGCCGCCTTCCGCGCCATCTGGTCCGCCGCCGCGTAACCCCTACCCCTACCCCTACCCCGCGCCCTCCCCGCACCCCGGCCTTCCCGCACAGCAATCCCGAGGGCTACGCCCGGCCACCACGCCCTCCGCGCTTCCACACCCCGGCACCCCGCGCCCCCGCGCCCCGCACCCCCCGCCCATGCAACTTCGGGGAAGGTGCTGCCTCTGTCAGCACCGAGGCGACATCTTCCCCGAAGTTGCATTACTGCGTCTCGTCGGCGTTGGCGTTGCGGTGCAGGGGTTATCCACAGGGGGTGTCGAGAGTGGGTCGACTCGTCCAGAGTGGATGCCATGCCGACATCCGCGCGGCGCCCGCCGCAGCTACGCGGGCGCGTCTTCCGAGGGTCCCGTGCCGTGGCCCGAGGGCTGCTCACCCGGGGTGAGCTGCGCAGCAAGGCATGGCGGACGATCTTCCGAGACGTGTACGCCGACGCCCAGCTCACGGTCTCGCACCGCACCCGGTGTCGGGCCGCAGCGCGGTGGCTGCTCCCACCGGGTGCGGCGATCGCCGGGCGCAGCGCCGCGGCACTGTTCGGTGCCGGATTCGTCGCCGACGCCGAACCGCTCGACGTGCTGGTGCCCGCCGGGCAACGCTTCGGGCCCGTCGCCGGTCTCGCCGTGCACACCGCCGAGGTCGACCGGTTCGAGGTGCAGTCGCACGATGGAATGTCGGTCACCACGCCGCTGCGAACCTGTTGGGATCTGGCCCAGTGGCTCGATCTGGAAGAAGCCGTGGTCGTGGTGGACCGACTGCTCAACCGTCGGCTGGTGCGCTCCGAACAGCTGCGGGACCTGGCGCACAACCGTCGCGGTGCGCGGGGCTGGAAACGCATGCTGCGGGTAGCGGAGCTGGCCGATGCCGGCGCGGAGTCGGCACAGGAGTCACGGCTTCGGGTGCGGCTCGTGCTGGCCGGCGTCCCACAGCCGGTCACTCAGTTCGTAGTACAGCGAGACGGTCGATTCATCGCCCGAGTCGACCTCGCCTGGCCGCACCTGCGGATCGCGGTCGAATACGACGGCCTCTGGCACGACGACCCGGAGCAGTTGCACCGCGACCGCCGCCGTCTCAACCGCCTGCTCGGCGAGGACTGGATCGTCTTGCACGTGACAGCCCGACGCCTCCGCGAAGACTTCGACGGCTTCCTCACCGAACTCCGCCAAGCAATCCACACCCGCACCCGCTGACCCCAAGCCCCGCCCCACAGCGCTGTGGCTAAGCCCCACGCCCGGAGCCCTCTCCGCGGAGCCCTGTCCGCAGAGCCCTGCGCCCCAACGCCTTCGTGCCGGACGACGGCTGCCCCGGGAGAAGCGCGCGGCGGCGCAGCAAGCGCTGCGCCCCAAGCGCTGCACCCCAAGCGCTGCACCCCAAGCGCTGCGCAACTTCGGGGAAGATGTCGCCTCGGCGTGGGCGGAGGCAGCATCTTCCCCGAAGTTGCATAGCCAGCTTGGCTGCGGCGGGCAGTGGTGGGGCAGTGGGGATGCCCACGGGTGGTGGGGGATGCCCGTGGGTGGTTGGGATGCCCTGCGGGTGGTTGGGGGTGTCAGTGGGGGGTGGTTGGGGGGAGGTCGGCGATCGAGACGACTTGGGGGGTGTCGAGGGGGCCGACGATCACGCGCAGCGACGGAAGAAGGTCGCCCAGGAGTTGGCGGCATGCGTCGCAGGGAGCGACCAGGGACCGGCCGCGGTCACCGACCGTGACGATGGTTTCCAGTGCACCCACGCCTTGGGTGACGGCGGCGCCGATCGCGACGACCTCGGGGCAGGCACCGCCGGTCGCGTGCACCACGTTCACGGCGGAGACGACCCGACCGTCGGCGGTACGGGCCGCTGTGGCGAGAGTGTGGGCCGCGCTGCGGCAGCGCAGCTTCGCCACCGCGCTGGCGGCCTGCACCAACGCCCGATCGGTGTCACGCATCGTCATCGGCTTCCCCGTGTTTCACTCTCCGCTCGATGCACAACGATAGACCGACACCCCGCCACCCCCGCCGCACCCTGCCGCCCCCGGAAGCGCGCTGCGGGTGGTGGTGGACGACGGCATGTCACGTCAGCGCCCTTTGCTCTGCTTCACCCCACGCATCGGTTAGCGGCCACATCCGTTGCGCCGGTTGAAGCAGAGCAAAGGGGTGCCGCGGACCACCTGGCCACCGCTCCGGCGGCCAGAACCAGGGCAGCCAAGCTCAGGGCAGCCCGAACCAGGACGGCCAGACTCAGGACGCCCAGGCTCGGGGCTGCCAGACCCAAAACGGCCCGAACCAGGACGTCCCGAACCAGGAAAGCCAGACCCAGGAAAGCCAGACCCAGGACGGCCAGACCCAGGACGGCCAAGCTCAGGACGGCCAGACCCAAAACGGCCAGGCTCGGGGCGGCGCGGGGTAACCCGGAGGCGGGGCGGCGGCGGGCTGCCTATCCTTGGGCACGACATGCAGAATCCAGTCTCACCTGCCGCGACCGACCCGATCCGCGCGTTGCAGCGTCGCCTTCCCCCGTTGATGTTCCGTGACCAGCGTCAGCTGCGCCGGCGGCTGGACGGGGTGCGCAGGCTGCGCGACCCGCAGCGGCGGGAGTCGGCGCTGGCCGAGATCGCGGCCGAGGTGGCCGTGGCGGAGGGCCGGTTGGAACGACGCCGGGCCGCGCTGCCGAAGATCACCTATCCGCCGGCGTTGCCGGTCAGCGAGCGTAAGGACGATATTGCCGAGGCGATCCGCGATCACCAGGTGGTGATCGTGGCCGGCGAGACCGGGTCGGGGAAGACCACCCAGTTGCCGAAGATCTGCCTGGAGCTGGGGCGTGGGATCAGCGGGCTGATCGGGCACACGCAGCCCCGTCGGCTGGCCGCGCGTACGGTGGCTGATCGGATCGCCGAGGAGTTGGGCACCGAGCTGGGTGACGTGGTCGGCTACAAGGTGCGCTTCACCGATCAGGTCAGTGAGCAGAGCCTGGTCAAGTTGATGACCGACGGCATCCTGCTGGCCGAGTTGCAGAACGACCGGATGCTGCGCCAGTACGACACGCTGATCATCGACGAGGCGCACGAGCGCAGCCTCAACATCGACTTCATCCTGGGCTATCTCAAACAGCTGCTTCCCCGCCGACCCGATCTCAAGGTGATCATCACCTCGGCGACGATCGAGACCGACCGGTTCGCCCGGCACTTCGCGGGGCCGCCGACTGAGGAGCATCCGGAGGGCGTACCGGCGCCGGTGGTCGAGGTGTCCGGGCGGACGTACCCGGTCGAGGTGCGCTACCGGCCGCTGGTCGAGGTGGCGGAGGCCGACGAGGAGGAGGCGGACGAGGAGAACGTCCGCGACCAGATCCAGGCCATCGGTGACGCGGTCGAGGAGCTGGCCGCCGAGGGGCCCGGTGACATCCTGGTCTTCCTCAGCGGGGAACGGGAGATCCGGGACACCGCGGACGCGCTGGGCAAGCTGGTGCAGAACAAGCGGTCGCTGCTCGGCACCGAGATCCTGCCGTTGTACGCCCGGCTGAGCGTCGCCGAGCAGCACCGGGTCTTCGCCCCGCACAGCGGTCGGCGGGTGGTGTTGGCGACGAATGTCGCGGAGACCTCGCTGACCGTGCCGGGCATCAAGTACGTGGTGGACCCGGGTACCGCCCGGATCTCCCGCTACTCGCAGCGGCTGAAGGTGCAGCGGCTGCCGATCGAACCGGTGTCGCAGGCCAGCGCCAACCAGCGCAAGGGCCGCTGTGGGCGTACCTCGGACGGTATCTGCATCCGGCTCTACGACGAGCAGGATTTCCTGTCGCGGCCCGAGTTCACCGACCCGGAGATCCTGCGGACCAACCTGGCCTCGGTCATCCTCCAGATGACCGCGATCGGTCTGGGCGACATCGCCGCCTTCCCGTTCATCGAACCGCCGGATCGGCGCAACATCACCGACGGGGTCAACCTGCTGCACGAGCTGGGTGCCCTGGACCCGACCGAGACCGATCCGGAGCGGCGGCTCACCGCGCTCGGGCGGCGGCTGGCCCAACTGCCGGTCGACCCCCGGCTCGCGCGGATGGTGCTCGAAGGGGAGCGCAACGGCTGTGCCACCGAGGTGATGGTGATCGCCGCCGCGTTGTCGATCCAGGATCCGCGTGAACGGCCGGCCGACAAGCAGGCCCAGGCCGACCAGGCGCACGCCCGGTTCGCCGACAAAGAGTCGGACTTCGTGGCGTTTCTGAACCTGTGGCGGTATCTGCGTCAGCAGCAGAAGGACCTGTCCTCCAGCGCGTTCCGTCGGATGTGCAAGGCCGAGTACCTCAACTACCTGCGGGTACGCGAGTGGCAGGACATCGTCAGCCAGTTGCGCCAGGTGTTGCGTACCGCCGATTCGGAGGGCCGGGGGCGCGGACGGCGAGGCGCCGACGACGACGCCCCGCGCGGAGGCGGGCGACGCCAGTCCGGGGCAGACCTGCCGGAGGAGATCGACACCCCGAAGGTGCACCAGTCGCTGCTGCCCGGCCTGCTGTCGCACGTCGGGCTCAAGGATGCCCAGAAGAACGAGTACCTGGGGGCCCGGGGGGCGAAGTTCGGGCTGTTCCCCGGCTCGGCGCTGTTCAAGAAACCGCCGCGCTGGGTGATGGCCGCCGAGTTGGTGGAGACCTCCCGGCTGTGGGGGCGGGTGAACGGACGGATCGAACCCGAGTGGGTCGAACCGCTGGCCCAGCACCTGGTCAAACGCAGCTACAGCGAGCCGCACTGGGAGAAGAAGCAAGCGGCGGTGATGGCGTACGAGAAGGTGACGCTCTACGGCGTACCGCTCGTCACCTCTCGCAAGGTCAACTTCGGTCGGATCGATCCGGTGCTGAGCCGGGAGTTGTTCATCCGGCACGCGCTGGTCGAGGGCGACTGGTCCACCCACCACCAGTTCTGGCGGGACAACGAGCGACTGCGTACCGAGTTGGAGGAGCTGGAGAGCCGGGCCCGGCGGCGCGACATCCTGGTCGACGACGAGACGATCTTCCAGTTCTACGACGAGCGGATTCCCGCCGACGTGGTCTCCGGGCGGCACTTCGACACCTGGTGGAAGAAGACCCGCCGGGAGCAGCCGGAGCTGCTCACCTTCACCCGTGAGCTGCTGGTCAACGCCGGTCGTGGCGGGGTGGACGAGGCGGACTTCCCCGACCAGTGGCGCACCGAGGGTGTCGAGCTGCCGTTGACGTACACCTTCGAGCCCGGCTCCCCGGCCGACGGGGTGACCGTCGACATCCCGCTGCCGCTGCTCAACCAGGTGCCGGCGG
Source organism: Verrucosispora sp. ts21 (assembly GCF_002879555.1). Classification (NCBI taxonomy): domain Bacteria; kingdom Bacillati; phylum Actinomycetota; class Actinomycetes; order Micromonosporales; family Micromonosporaceae; genus Micromonospora; species Verrucosispora sp. ts21. The sequence goes on from NZ_PNOZ01000011.1 coordinate 22,645, forward strand.
AGAGCTTCGACTGGCAGGTGCCGGGGCTGCGGGAGGAACTGGTCATCGCGTTGATCCGTTCGCTGCCCAAGCCGGTGCGGCGCAACTTCGTACCGGTGCCGGACTTCGCCCGCGCCGCGCTGGCCGCGATCACGCCCGGCGAGGAACCGCTGCTGGACGCGCTGACCCGGCAGTTGCGCCGGATGACCGGGGTGACCGTGCCCCGCGAGGCCTGGGATCTGAGCAAGCTGCCGGCGCACCTGCGGGTCACCTTCCGGGTGCTCGGCGACGACGACAAGCCGGTCGCCGAGGGCAAGGATCTGCCGGCCCTGCAACGCCGACTCAAGGCGGAGGTACGCCAGGTGGTGGCCGCCGCCGCGCCGGATGTGGCGCGCACCGGGCTGACCGGCTGGGAGATCGGCACCCTGCCGCGCACCATCGAGCAGGTGCGTGCGGGGTACGCGGTGACCGCGTACCCGGCGCTCGTGGACGAGGGTGCCACGGTCGGCGTACGGGTCTTCGACTCGCCGGGCGAGCAGGAGGCCGCGCACTGGGCGGGTACCCGGCGGCTGCTGCGGCTGACCGTGCCGTCACCGGCCAAGTTCCTTCAGGGCCGGCTCTCCAACGAGGCGAAGCTGGCGTTGTCGCGCAATCCGCACGGCGGGGTGCAGGCGCTGATCGAGGACGCCACCGGCGCGGCGATCGACAAGCTAATCGGTGACGCCGGCGGCCCGGTCTGGGACGCCGAGGGTTTCACCGCGCTGCGGGACAAGGTTCGCGCCGATCTGGTGGACACCGTGGTGGAGGTGATGGAGCGGGTCCGGGCGGTGCTCGCCGCCGCGTACGCGGTGCAGCAACGGCTCGGCGCGACGAAGAACCTGGCCGTGGTGGCCGCCCTGGCCGACATCCGTAACCAGCTCACCGGGCTGGTGCACGCCGGGTTCATCACCGAGGTCGGTTACGCCCGGCTGTCCGATCTGCTGCGCTACCTGACCGCCATCGAGCGGCGGCTGGAGCGGCTGCCCGGCAATCCGCCCCGGGACAAGCAGTTGCAGGACCGGATCGCGGTGGTCCAGCGGGAGTACGACGAAATGCTCGCCGCACTCCCGCCGGCCCGACGTGACTCCGTCGCCGTACGGCAGATCCGCTGGATGATCGAGGAGCTGCGGGTGAGCGTCTTCGCCCAGGCCCTGGGCACTCCGTACCCGATCTCGGAGCAACGCATCTACCGGGCCATGGACGACGCCGAAGGGCGCTGAGTGCTCAGCCGACCTGCACCGGGAAGTCCCAGCCGACGGGCAGATCCGCCACCGTACGGGTCAGTTCAGCGCCCGCCGAACGGGGCTCCGGGCAGGTCGTGCCCCACCATTCCCGGTTCTCCCGGTACCAGTGGAAGACCTCGATCAGCCCGTCGTCGAAACTGATCTGCGGTTCGTAGCCCAACTCCTCGGAGATCTTGCGGAAGTCCAGCGAGTAGCGCTGGTCCTGCACCTTCCGGTCGGCGACGTGCCGGACGCGGTCCCAACCGGCGCCGGCCAGTTGCAGGATCCGCCCGGCCAGGTCCCGGTTGGTCAACTCGATGTCGCCGCCGATGTTGTAGACCTCGCCGGCCCGGCCCTTGGCCAGCACGAGGGCGATGGCCCGGCAGTGGTCGTCGACGTGCAACCATTCCCGCACCGCGCTGCCGTCGCCGTGCAGGGTGACGTCCCGACCGGAGAGCAGGCTGGTCACGAAGCGCGGAATGACCTTCTCCACGTGCTGGTACGGCCCGTAGTTGTTGGCACATCTGGTGATCGACACGTCGAGGTCGTAGGTCCGCCAGTAGGAGCGCACCACGCAGTCGCTCGCGGCCTTGGAGGCGGCGTACGGGGAGTTCGGTTCGAGCAGGCAGCGTTCGTCCCAGGAGCCCTCCGCGATCGAGCCGTACACCTCGTCGGTGGAGACGTGCACGACGCGGCTCACCCCACTGCGGACGCATTCGGCCATCAGCCGGTGGGTGCCCATCACGTTGCTCTCGAAGAACGGCGCCGGGTCGTCGATCGACCGGTCGACGTGCGACTCGGCCGCGAAGTGCACCACCACGTCGTGGCCGGGCACCACCTCGCGCAGCAGTGACGCGTCGGCGACGTCGCCGCGGATGAAGGTCAGCCGCGGATGGGTGGCGGGCAGGTTCCTGCGGTCACTGGCGTACGTGAGTTTGTCCAGCACTGTGACGGCGCTGCCTTCGAAGCCGAGGTAGCGTCCCTCCAGTAGGCACCGGGTGAAGTGAGACCCGATGAAGCCAGCGCCACCGGTCACCAGGATCCTCATGTATGTGGCCTCCCTGCCACGCGAATCCGCGCATCGTCTGTCCACCCCCGGGCTATCCGGGTGGCCCGCCATCTCACCCACCCTGTGGTCGCGCCGCGCCCGCAGATGGTTTGCCGCTAAAGCGACAAAAAAGGGACAAGCCCTCGTGCAAGACCTCACGATAGGTGACGAGCGTGCTGCCGGTGGTGGATATTGGGAGCTTAAGGACGAATTAAACGTCGGGCAGCACAACCGGACAGAGAGCTCGGTCCGAACGGCGGCGTACGACCGGCAGTCAGTGGTAGGACGGGCGCGGCGGGACCCGCGCCTACCCCGCCGTGGACGGCATCGAGGGGCGCCGACGTCCGTTGAGGAGCACCCGGAGCATCACCCCCGGGCTGAGCAGCCGGGCCGGCGGATCGATCAGGTTGATCACCCGCAGGAAGGCGGCGCCGAGCGCCACGTCGTGCGCGGCCGCCGCGTGCAGCCGGGACAGGTAGGCGTTGACGAACCGGACCTTGCGGGTACGACGCCCGGTGACTCCGGGAAAGCGCAGGTCGGTGCCGACGGCGATGGACCAGGGCGCGTCGATCACGCGCGCCGCCCGCCGGAAGAACCGCCGGGCCAACCGGTGCCGCCCGCCGCGGGCGAGCAGCCGGCGCAGCAGCAACGCCTGTACGGCGGCGACGGTGATGCCCTGCCCGTAGACCGGGTTGAGGCTGCACAGCGCGTCGGCGAAGACCAGGTGGCCGTCCGGGAAGCGGGGCAGCCGTTCGTAGCGACGTCGGACGCTGGCCGGGAAGCGCATCAGCATCGGCTCGTCCAACGGTTGTGCGTGCCGGACCAGTTCGCCGACCTGCGGGGCGGCCAGCGAGGTCGCGTACCTGACGAATCCGGCCTCGTCGACCGGGGGTTCCTCGCCCAGGATGCCCGCCATGGTGACCGCGAACCGCCCACCTTCCTGCGGCGCGACGACGCCGTAGCGGGGACAGCCCGGCATCGCGTTGGACAGGACGCCGAGCTTGTCCTCCAGTTGGCCGGCCTCGCGCCGGTACCGGCGGGTCACGTAGGTGACCCCGACCTCGACCCGCTCCTGTTCCACCGTCGGGTAGCCGAGCTCGGTCAGCCAGATCGGACTGCGGCTGGCCCGGCCACCGGCATCGACCACGAGATCGGCGGTCAGGGTCGACGGTCGGCCGTCGCGCGGGGCGAGTCGTACTCCGGTGACCCGGCGGTGATCGTCGGTCGCGAGCAGGCCGGTCACCTCGCAGTCGGGCACCACGCGCACGCCGGGAAGCGCCACGGTGCGCTGCCGGACCACCTGTTCGAGCAGTGGTCGGCTCATGCCGAAGGCGGTCAGGTCGGAACGGGCCGGCAGCATCCGGTGCCCGTCGTTGTACCAGTGCACCTGACCGTGCAGGTCGACCGGCGTGGCGCCGAGGCGGTACAGCTCGGCGCCGAGTTCGGGAAAGAGACTCTCCAGGGCCTGGCGGCCCCGGTCGAGCAGGACGTGGACGTGACGGCCCTGCGGGACGCCCCGGCGGTGCACCGGCTCGTCGGGCGGGGTGTCCCGGTCCAGCAGGATCACCTCGGCGAAGCTCTCCGCCAGCGCCCGGGCGGCAAGCAGTCCGCCCAGACTGGCTCCGATGACGACGGCGCGACCGGAGGCTGCCATGCGGGCAGCCTATGCGCGCGCCGCGACCCTGGGCTGCTTCGATCGTGCTCGATGCGGTGCGGCCTCAGGTCAGCGGCTCGACCCCGGGCGGAAGCTCGTCGCCGGCGGTGGCGGTGTGCACGTAGTCGAGCAGGATGCGGCGCAGTTCGCGGCCGGCGTGGGTGGGCACCACGTCGCGGCGGCGGGCCACCGCGATGGTGCGGCGCACCCCGGGTGGGGCCAGTCGGGTGACCCGAATGCCGGGCCGGCGGGCCACCACGATGCCGGGGACCAGGGCGATGCCCAGCCCGGCCTCGACGAAACTGAGCACTGCGTCCATCTCGCCGCCGTCGACCGACAGGGTCGGTTCGAAGCCGGCGGCCCGGCATGCCTGCAGGGTGGCGTCGCGCAGGTCGTAGCCCTCACGGAACATCACCAGCGGCTGGTCGCGCAGGTCGGTGATCTCCAGGTCGGCCCCGGGGTACGCGGTCGGCAGCGGATCGACCGAGGCGACCACCAGGCTCTCGGTCAGGATCGGGTCGGCGCGTAGCCCCGGGTCGATGCCCTGGGCCGGCATGATGATCAAGGCTAGGTCCAGGTCGCCGCGGAGCAGGTCACGGACCAGGTCCTGCGAGCCGCCCTCCTCCACCCGCAGGTCGACGGTGGGGTGGACGTCGCGGAAGCGACGCAGCACCGGCGGCGCGAGGGAGGTGGCCAGGCTCGGGGTGGCACCGAGGCGGACCCGTCCGCGCCGCAGACCGACCAGCTCCTGCACCTCGCGGGTGGCGGTCTCCACGTCGGCGAGGATCCGCTTGGCCAGGGGCAGCAACACCTCACCGGCCGCGGTCAGCGTGATGTTGCCCCTTACCCGCTCGAACAACGGGGCGCCGAGGGTGTCCTCCAGGGCGTGAATTTGCTTACTCAGCGACGGCTGGGTTATCCCGACGACATCGGCTGCCTGGGTGAAATGTCGTACTTCGGCTACTGCAACGAAGTACTTGAGCTGATGGAGCTGCATCTGGATAGCCTATGGCTATCAAGACTGCGGTGTCGATGCATTGGACGACTGATCCAAGTGCTCCTAGCGTCGGGCACGTGGTAGTCACGACTCGAACTCGGTCGCCCATCCGCTCCAACGTCGGCCTCAAGGCCGTCATGGCGGTGACGGGCATCTTCCTGGTGTTCTTCCTCATCGCACACATGCTGGGCAACCTGAAGGTCTTCGCGGGCGACTCCTCGTTCAACGGGTACGCGCACTGGCTGCGCGATGTCGGCAAGCCGCTGCTGCCGGGCGTCTGGTTCCTCTGGTTCATGCGCATCGGCCTCGTCGTCGCGGCCGTCGGGCACATCTGGGCCGCCACCGTGCTGGCCCTGCGCGCCCGTGCCGCCCGCCCGGTCCGCTACGCCCACCGCAAGAAGGTCCGGGGCAGCTACGCCGCCCGCACCATGCGCTGGGGCGGCGTGATCATCCTGTTCTTCGTGATCTACCACCTGCTCGACCTGACCACCGGGCACCTCAACCCGGTCGGCGACCCGTCCCGGCCGTACGCCAACGTCGTCGCCACCTTCGCGCCGGACCGGTGGTACGTCACGCTCTTCTACACCCTGGCGGTCGTCACGCTCGGCTTCCACCTGCGCCACGGTGTCTTCAGCGCACTGCGCAGCCTGGGCCAGCAGACCCCGCGCGGCGAGCAGCGGGCCAAGGCGGTGGCGCTGGTCTTCTCCGTCGCGCTCGTCGCCGGCTACCTCGTGGTCCCGTTCGCCGTACTCACCGGATTGGTGTCCTGACCATGGATCTGTACATCGAGGGCGACCCGGTCGCCGACACCCGGGCTCCCGACGGCCCGATCGAGAGCCGCTGGGAACGCCGCCGGTTCGAGGCCAAGCTGGTCAACCCGGCCAACCGGCGCAAGATGACGGTGATCGTGGTCGGCACCGGCCTGGCCGGCGGCTCGGCCGCGGCCACGCTGGCCGAGCAGGGCTACCGGGTCAAGTCGTACTGCTACCAGGACAGCCCGCGCCGGGCACACTCGATCGCCGCGCAGGGCGGCATCAACGCCGCCAAGAACTACCGCAACGACGGCGACTCGGTGCACCGCCTCTTCTACGACACCGTCAAGGGTGGCGACTTCCGCTCCCGCGAGTCCAACGTGCACCGGCTGGCCGAGGTCTCGGTCAACATCATCGACCAGTGCGTCGCCCAGGGTGTGCCGTTCGCCCGCGAGTACGGCGGCCTGCTCGACACCCGCTCGTTCGGTGGCGCCCAGGTGCAGCGCACCTTCTACGCCCGGGGCCAGACGGGCCAGCAGCTGCTGCTCGGGGCGTACCAGGCGCTGGAGCGGCAGATCGGCCTGGGCAACGTGGAGATGAACGCCCGGCACGAGATGCTGGAGCTGATCGTCGTCGACGGCAAGGCCCGGGGCATCGTGGTCCGGGACCTGGTCACCGGCGAGATCACCAGCGAGTTCGCCGACGCGGTGGTGCTCGCCTCCGGCGGCTACGGCAACGTCTTCTACCTGTCGACAAACGCCAAGGGCTGCAACGTCACCGCCACCTGGCGGGCCCACCGCAAGGGCGCGTACTTCGCCAACCCCTGCTACACCCAGATCCACCCGACCTGCATCCCGGTCTCCGGCGACCACCAGTCGAAGCTGACCCTGATGAGCGAGTCGCTGCGCAACGACGGCCGGGTGTGGGTGCCCAAGGCCAAGGGCGACGACCGGGCCCCGCGGGACATCCCCGAGGACGAGCGGGACTACTACCTGGAGCGCATCTACCCGTCCTTCGGCAACCTGGTGCCCCGCGACATCGCGTCCCGGGCCGCGAAGAACGTCTGCGACTCCGGCCGGGGCGTGGGCCCGACCAAGCTCGGCGTCTACCTGGACTTCGCCGACGCCATCGACCGGCTCGGCCGTAAGGCCATCGAGGCCAAGTACGGCAACCTGTTCGAGATGTACGAGCGGATCACCGGCGAGGACCCGTACGAGGTCCCGATGCGGATCTACCCCGCCGTGCACTACACGATGGGCGGCCTCTGGGTCGACTACGACCTGCAGTCCACCATCCCCGGCCTGTTCGTGATCGGCGAGGCGAACTTCTCCGACCACGGCGCCAACCGGCTCGGCGCCTCGGCGCTGATGCAGGGGCTGGCCGACGGCTACTTCGTGCTGCCCAACACGATCGCCAACTACCTGGCCGCCGGCCCGTTCGAGAAGATCGACGGCAGCCACCCGGCCGCGATCGAGGCCCGTCGCAACGTCGAGGACCGCCTCCAGCGGCTGCTCGCCGTCAACGGCGACCGGACGGTCGACTCGTTCCACCGTGAGCTCGGTCAGATCATGTGGGAACACTGCGGCATGGAGCGCTCCGAGGCCGGGCTACGCAAGGCGATCGACGAGATCCGCGCGCTGCGCGAGGAGTTCTGGCAGCGGGTCCGCATCGTCGGCGACGCCGACGGGCTCAACCAGTCGCTGGAGAAGGCCGGCCGGGTGGCCGACTTCTTCGAGCTGGCCGAGCTGATGTGCATCGACGCCCTGCACCGAGAGGAGTCCTGCGGCGGCCACTTCCGGGCCGAGCACCAGACCCCCGACGGCGAGGCGCAGCGCGACGACGACAACTTCGCCTACGTCGCCGCCTGGGAGTTCACCGCCACCGGTGAGCCCTCGGTGCTGCACAAGGAAGACCTGAAGTTCGAATACGTCCACCCCACGCAGCGGAGCTACAAGTGAACCTGACCCTGCGCATCTGGCGCCAATCCGGCCCCGCGGACAAGGGTCGGATGGTGACCTACCAGGTCGAGGACGTCTCCCCGGACATGTCGTTCCTGGAGATGCTCGACGTGCTCAACGAGCGGCTCATCCTCGCCGGCGAGGAACCTGTCGCCTTCGACCACGACTGCCGCGAGGGCATCTGCGGCATGTGCGGTCTGATGATCAACGGCAACGCGCACGGGCCGCAGCGCGGCACCACCGCCTGCCAGCTGCACATGCGACAGTTCAAAGACGGCGACACCATCGACATCGAGCCGTGGCGGGCCCGCGCCTTCCCGGTCATCAAGGACCTGGTGGTCAACCGCAACGCCTTCGACAAGATCATCGCGGCTGGCGGGTACATCACCGCGCCGACCGGCAGCGCGCCGGAGGCCCACTCGGTCCCGGTGGCCAAGGCCAACGCCGACGCCGCCTTCGAGTCGGCCGCCTGCATCGGCTGCGGCGCCTGCGTGGCGGCCTGCCCGAACGGCTCCGGCATGCTCTTCACCGCCGCCAAGGTCACCCAACTGGGCCTGCTGCCCCAGGGCCAGCCGGAGCGGTACACCCGGGTCATCGGCATGCTCGACGCCCACGACGAGGCCGGCTTCGGCGGCTGCACCAACGCCGGCGAGTGCACCGCCGTCTGCCCCAAGGGCATCCCGCTGAGCACCATCGGCCGCCTCAACCGCGACTACCTCGCCGCCACCACCACCAAACGCCCCGACTCCCCCACCGCCTGACCCCGCACCCCGCCCCCTTCGATGTTGATCAAGAGGTTTGCGTCGGCGATCGCCGGATTCCTGACGCAAACCTCTTGATCAACGCGGGCAGGAGCGGTGGGGGTGGTTGAGGGGCGCCTTGTCGGGTAGCAGGTCAGCTACGACGGCGAGGAGGCGGGCATGCGGGCGTTGACGTGGCAGGGCAAGCGGGACGTACGGGTCGAGGAGGTGCCGGACCCGCGGATCGAGGAGCCGACCGACGCGATCGTACGGATCACCTCCACCGCGATCTGCGGGTCGGACCTGCATCTCTACGAGGTTCTCGGGCCGTACCTCAAGCCGGGTGACGTGCTCGGGCACGAGCCGATGGGCATCGTCGAGGAGGTCGGCTCGGGGGTGACCCGGCTCAAGCCCGGCGACCGGGTGGTGGTGCCGTTCAACATCGCCTGCGGCTCCTGCTGGATGTGCTCCCGCCAGTTGTACGCGCAGTGCGAAACCACCCAGGTCACCGCCGAGGGCAAGGGCGCTGCGCTGTTCGGCTACACCTCCCTGTACGGCTCGGTGCCCGGCGGGCAGGCCGAGTATCTGCGGGTGCCGCACGCCGAGTTCGGGCCGATCACGGTGCCGCAGACCGGTCCGGACGAGCAGTGGCTCTACCTCTCCGACATCCTGCCGACAGCCTGGCAGGCGGTGAAGTACGCCGACACCCCGCGCGGTGGCACCCTGGCCGTCTTCGGCCTCGGCCCGGTGGGTCAGTTCTGCGCCCGGGTCGGTCGGCACCTCGGCGCGGAACGGGTGATCGGTCTCGACGTGGTGCCGGAGCGCCTGGAGATGGCCCGCCGGCACGGCGTCGAGGTGCTCGACGTCAGCCAGCTCGACGACGTACCCGGCACGTTGATCGACCTGGTGGACGGGCGTGGACCGGACGCGGTGATCGACGCGGTCGGCATGGAGGCGCACGGCGCGCCACTGGGCAAGATCGCTCAGACCGCCGCCGGGTTGCTCCCCGACAAGCTGGCCGGGCAGATGATCGACAAGGTCGGGGTGGACCGGCTCGTCGTGCTCAAGGCCGCGTTGAAGGCCGTGCGGCGTGGCGGCACCGTCTCCATCTCCGGGGTGTACGGCGGTGAGGTCGACCCGCTGCCGCTGATGGAGATGTTCGACCGGGGCATCCAGGTGCGGATGGGCCAGTGTCACGTCCGACGCTGGACCGACGAGATCATCCCGCTGCTCGCCGACGACAGCGACCCGCTCGGCGTGACGGACCTGCGCACCCACCGGATGCCGCTGGCGCAGGCCCCGCAGGCGTACGAGATGTTCCAGCGCAAGGAGGACGGCTGCGTCAAGGTCGTGCTCACCCCGTGAGCGCATCGACGGGCGCACACGCGTCGATCCGTCGGCCTAAGGTGTCCCGAGGACACGATCGGGCACCGACGGGAGAGACGATTGACCATCCGAGTGAACCGCAGGACCGCGCTCAGCCTGGGCACCGTGGCCACGGCCGGCACCGTGTTCGGCACCACCGTGCCGGCCGCCGCTGAGCCGGGCCCGACTGCGATGACCGCCGCCGAGCCAGGCCCGGCCGGGGTTGCCGACGCCGCCGACCGCAGGAGCGCCGTGGCGCGCGTCGGTGCCGCGTACCGACGGGAGACCAGCCGGGCCGGCGGGAACTGGCAGGCGTACGTCAGCCTCAGCAGCCCTGCCGGCGGTGACCCGATGGTCGCGGTGGCAGAGTCGGCGGACCGCCGGATCGAGGCGTACAGCGTCAACAAGATCGCCGTCGCGGTCGCCGTGCTGGACAAGGTCGACCGGGGTCTGCTCACCCTCGACCAGCGGGTCGAGGTGAGCGCCGCGATCGTGGTGCCCGGCGGTGACGGCATCTTCAGCCTCGACGGCGCCTACCCCAGCCAGGTGACCCTGGGACACGTGCTGGCCAACCTGCTGACCGTCTCCGACGACACCGCGGTACGGCTCTGCGGGCTTCTCTGCCCGGCCGCCGAGCTCAACCAGATCCTGCGGGACAAGGGCTTCCCGAACACCCAGGTGGAGCCGGTGGCCAACCCGAACCGGTTCTACCTCGGCACCAGCACCCCCCGGGAAACCCACGACCTGCTCCGGGCCCTGGTCGGCGGCACCCTGCTCACGCCGAGTTCGACCGATGTCGTGTTGCGGCTGCTGCGCTCCCCGGTGGCGTTCACCGACGGCATCCGCCGGGAGATGTCCTCGACGCAGCGGGCTCGCATCGCCACCAAGGCGGGTTGGTTCGCCGATGCCCGACACGAGGCAGGGGTGATCTTCGACGCCGCCGGCGCGCCGGTGCTGACGTACGCGCTCTTCGCCGACGGCCAGCCCGGCGCGGACGACTACGGCGCCACCCACCCCGCGGTGGCGGCCCGCGCCAGGCTGGGGCGGCGGTTCCTGGACGCCACCGACCGGGTCGGCGGCAGCGGGACCCGACACCGGGCCCACCCGCACCGACCCAGCAACGGCGGCTGACCGAGCCGGCGGCGGTTAACGTGGATCCGGGCCGCGACGGAGGGGGAACCATGCGGGACTCGAAGAAGGTGACCGGCCGACGGATCAGCGGCTCGATGGCGGGGCTCGCGGCCCTGGCCGGGTTGGCCGGTCTGGCCTGGGCGGCCCGGGACGTCCCGGCCGCGCTCGGTGGTCGGCTCGCCGGAGCCCGGGCGGACCGGGCGGCCCGCTCGCCGCAGTTCCGCGACGGCGTCTTCCACAACCGACCGGGCACCCCGATCACCGCCCCGGCCCCGGACCGCAACCTGCTCCGAGAGTTGCTCTTCGGTAAGCAGAAACGCCGTCCGAGCGCCCCCGTGCCACTGGTCCGCCCGGTCGCGGCGACGCCGGTCGACCCGGCCCGCGAACTGAACGTCATCTGGTACGGCCACGCCACCACGCTCATCGAGATCGAGGGACGGCGGGTGCTGCTCGACCCGGTGTGGAGCGAGCGGTGCTCGCCGTCGGCCGCGCTCGGCCCGCGCCGGTTGCACGAGCCGCCGGTACGCCTCGACGAACTGCCCCACCTCGACGCCATCCTGATCTCCCACGACCACTACGACCACCTGGACATGGCCACGGTCCGGGAGTTGACGGCCCGGCAGTCGGCGCCGTTCCTGGTGCCGCTGGGCGTCGGCGCCCACCTCGACCGGTGGGGCGTACCGGCCGACCGGATCGTCGAACTGGACTGGGCGCAGACCCACCGGGTGGCCGAACTGGAGATCACCTGCGCCGCCGCGCAGCACTTCTCCGGGCGCGGGCTGCGCCGCAACGGCACCCTCTGGAGTTCCTGGGTGGTCGCCGGGCGGCAGCGCCGGGTCTACTACACCGGAGACTCCGGCTACTTCGCCGGTTACGCCGAGATCGGTGCGGCGTACGGGCCGTTCGACGTGACGCTCATCCAGATCGGCGCGTACGACCACGCCTGGGCGAGCATCCACATGTTCCCGGAGGAGGCGGTCACCGCGCACGCCGATCTGCGCGGTGGACTGCTCGTACCGGTGCACTGGGCGACCTTCAACCTGGCGCTGCACGACTGGTCGGAGCCGGTGGACCGGCTCTGGGCCGAGGCCAAGGCGCGCGACGTCCGGCTGGCCGTGCCGCGCCCGGGTGAGCGGGTCACGGTCGACGATCCGCCCTCGGTCGACGGCTGGTGGCAGGCGATCGCCTGAGACATCGGCCGGACGCCGGGTGCCGATGACTCGCCGGGCCCGGCGGATAACTGCGCCTACCGCGACAAACTGGCTAATCTGCTCGCGGATCGGTCAGCGGTCATCCGGTCAACGGGCGGAGGAGACACATGCAGGTTCGCCGCGACCAGGAGACCACCCCTGCGCAGGCGGGTCTCGACCTCGTCATCGTCGGCTGCGGCGGCCACGGTCGGGAGATCGCCCAACTGGTGGCGGCGGTCAACGAGGCGGCCGGCCGGGCGGTCTGGCGGCCGGTCGGTTTCGTCGACGACGCCCCGTCGGACGTGAACCGTAAACGGGCGGAGGCGACCGGTCTGCCGTACCTCGGCACCCTCGCCGTACTCGGGCAGTTGCCCCCGCAGACCCACCTCACGCTCGCCCTGGGCGACCCGAGGGTCCGCCGGACGGTGGCCGCCCGCGTCGACTCCTTCGGCCTGCCGGTGGCCAGTCTGGTGCACCCGGACGCCACCGTCGGCGCCGACCTCGTCTGCGCCGAGGGTCTGGTGGTGTTCGCCGGGGCCCGGATCACCACGAACGTCACCGCCGGACGACACCTGCACGTCAACCAGAACGCCACCCTCGCCCACGACTGCGTGGTCGGCGACCACGTCTCGCTGCACCCGCTCGCGGCCGTCTCCGGCGACTGCCGTCTGGACACCGCCGCGCTGATCGGCGCGGGCGCGGTGGTGCTGCCCAAGTTGCGCGTCGGTGCCGGCGCGATCGTCGGCGCGGGGGCCTGCGTGGTACGCGACGTGCCGCCGGACACCGTCGTCAAGGGCGTACCGGCCCGTTGAGCCGCGCCGCTCAGAGCACGAACGCGTCGGTCCACAGCGCGCCCGAACGGCCCGACAGGGAGTCGAGCATCGCCACCGCCTGCCCGTCGGTCAGCTGCGCGACGAAATCCACGATGGCCCGGCCGCGGGCCTTGCCGATCCGGTCCTGGGTACGCGGATGCAGTTCCGCCTCGGCCAACTCCACCAGGTCGTGCAGGCGGCGGGGCAGGCGGGACTCCTCCTCCGGGTCGAGCAGCCACTCCAGCAGCGCCTCGACCAGGGTGCCGAGCAGTCGGGCCTGACCACGCTGGTGCAACGCCAGGTCCGGGCGGGCCAGCACGAACCGGTGGTGGACGAACTTGAGCACCTGCACCTCGTGCCACTGCGGTGGGGGCAGCAGCACGTGCCCGGAGCGCAGCGACGGCTTCTCGGTGATGGTGATCGCGTCGACCAGCCGGGTGGTCCACCGGGCGGAGAAGCGGGCCACGTACTGTTCCGCCTCGATCGAACCGTCGAACGGCATCGCGAGCAGCCCGTCGACGAGTTCCTCGCGGACGTGTTCGACCGCCGAGGCGAAGGCGTCATCGTCGGCGACCCAGCCGTCCTTGCGGTGCAGTTGGCGACGCAACCGCTCGATCGCCGCGCCGGGGCGGCGTGCCGAGGTGGCCAGCGCCGCGTCGGTGATGGCCCGCAGGTGCCCGCCCTCACGCTGCCAGGCCATCAGTTCGGCGGCCACCGCGCCCTGCTGGAGCACCCCGACCCGGTAGAAGTCCTCCACGTCGTGGATGGCGTACGCGATGTCGTCGGCGATGTCCATCACCGACGCCTCGACGGTCTGCTGCCAGTCGGCGATCCGCCCGACGAACGGTGCCCGGGCCTGCCGCAGATCGTCCAACTCGGTGCGGTACGCCCCGAACTTCGCCGAGCCGCTGTCCAGGTCGTCGGGCGGTGGGCTCGCCCCGCGCGGCGGCGGATCCAACAGGCGCGGATGCGGATCGGGATGATCGAGCCGGGTCCACGGGTACTTCAGCATCGCGGCCCGCACCGCCGCGGTCAGGTCCAGGCCGGTGGTGGCCGCGCCCCGGATCTCCGTCGAGGTGACGATGCGGTACGACTGGGCGTTGCCCTCGAAGCCGTCGGGCAGGCCGAGCCGGTGCCGGGCCAGCCGGTCCAGCACCCGCTCCCCCAGGTGCCCGAAGGGCGGGTGACCGAGGTCGTGGGCCAGCGCAGCGGCCTCCACCACGTCCGGGTCGCAGCCACCCAACTTCTCCGCCAGGTCACGCTGCCAGCCGTCGGCGGTGAGGCGTTCGGCGATCGCCCGGGCCACCTGGGCGACCTTGAGGCTGTGGGTGAGCCGGTTGTGCACCAGCAGCCCGGACCCGCCGGGGCTCACCACCTGGGTGACCCCACCGAGCCGGGCGAAGAACGGCGAGCCCACGATGCGGTCCCGGTCGGTGCGGAACGGGCTGGTCGCCAGGTCGCCGAGGGCACGCGCGCTGCCGCCGAACAGCCGCCGCGCCCGAGGCTCCACAGGTGCTTCCATGATCGCCACGGTAGCCCGGCAGAATGCACGACGGAACCCACACCAGAAGGCGGAGCGACATCGTGACCCTCTCTGTTCATCAGCGCATCGCCGGCGAGCTCGGCGTCGCCGAGCACCAGGTACGCGCGGCCGTTGAGCTGCTCGACGGCGGCGCCACCGTGCCGTTCATCGCGCGGTACCGCAAGGAGGCCACCGGGCTGCTCGACGACACCCAGCTGCGCACCCTGGAGGAGCGGCTGCGGTACCTGCGCGAGCTGGACGAGCGGCGGGCCGCGGTGCTGGAGTCGATCCGCAGCCAGGGCAAGCTGGACGAGGCCCTCGAAGCGCAGATCATGGCCGCCGACTCGAAGTCCCGGCTGGAGGACATCTACCTGCCGTACAAGCCCAAGCGGCGGACCCGGGCGCAGATCGCCCGCGAGGCCGGGCTGGAGCCGCTGGCCGACACGCTGCTCGGCGACCCCACGCAGGACCCGAAGACGGTGGCGGCCGGGTTCGTCGACGCCGACAAGGGGGTGGCGGACGCCGCCGCCGCGCTGGACGGGGCCCGAGCCATCCTGATCGAGCGGTTCGCCGAGGACGCCGACCTGATCGGCACGCTGCGCGAGCAGATGTGGTCGCGGGGCCGGCTGGTGTCGCGGGTACGCGAGGGGCAGGAGAGCGCCGGGGCGAAGTTCGCCGACTACTTCGACTTCGCCGAGCCGTACCCGAAGCTGCCCTCGCACCGGATCCTGGCCATGTTCCGGGGCGAGAAGGAAGGCGTACTCGACCTGACCATGGACCCGGAGGCCGACGGGGACGCCGATGCGGTCGTCACCGGCCCGACCCGGTACGAGGCCGCGATCGCCGGCCGGTTCGGCGTCACCGACCAGGGACGGCCGGCCGACAAGTGGCTCACCGACACGGTGCGCTGGGCGTGGCGCACCCGCATCCTCATCCACCTGGGGGCGGATCTGCGGATGCGGCTGTGGCAGGCGGCCGAGGAGGAGGCCGTCCGGGTCTTCGCCACCAACCTGCGTGATCTGCTGCTCGCCGCACCGGCCGGGGCCCGGCCCACCATGGGACTGGACCCGGGTCTGCGGACCGGGGTGAAGGTGGCGGTGGTGGACGCCACCGGCAAGGTGGTCGCCACCGACACCATCTACCCGCACGAGCCGCGTCGGCAGTGGGACGCGTCCCTGCACACCCTGGCCACGCTGGCCGCCGCGCACGGGGTCGAGCTGATCGCCATCGGCAACGGCACCGCCAGCCGGGAGACCGACAAGCTGGCCGCCGACCTGATCAAGCGGCACCCCGAGTTGAAGCTGACCAAGCTGGTGGTCTCCGAGGCGGGCGCGTCGGTCTACTCCGCTTCCGCGTACGCCTCCCAGGAGCTGCCCGGCCTGGACGTGTCGCTGCGGGGTGCGGTCTCCATCGCCCGCCGCCTGCAGGACCCGCTGGCCGAACTGGTCAAGATCGACCCGCGGTCCATCGGGGTCGGGCAGTACCAGCACGACCTGTCCGAGGTGAAGCTCTCCCGGTCGCTGGACGCGGTCGTGGAGGACTGCGTCAACGCCGTCGGGGTGGACGTCAACACCGCGTCGGCACCTCTGCTCACCCGGGTCTCCGGCATCGGCGCGGGACTGGCCGAGAACATCGTGCTGCACCGGGACGCCAACGGCCCCTTCCGCACCCGCGCCGAGTTGAAGAAGGTGTCCCGGCTGGGCCCGAAGGCGTTCGAGCAGTGCGCCGGCTTCCTGCGCATCCCCGGCGGCGACGACCCGCTGGACTCTTCAAGTGTGCACCCGGAGGCGTACCCGGTGGTGCGCCGGATCCTCGCTTCCACCGGTCAGGACCTGCGCTCGATCATCGGCAAGAGCGCGATCCTGCGGGGGTTGCGCGCCACCGACTTCGTCGACGACACGTTCGGTCTGCCCACGGTCACCGACATCCTCGCCGAGTTGGAGAAGCCGGGCCGCGACCCGCGCCCGGAGTTCAAGACGGCGACCTTCGCCGAGGGCGTGGAGAAGATCAGCGATCTGACCCCCGGCATGGTGCTGGAGGGTGTGGTCACAAACGTCGCCGCGTTCGGCGCGTTCGTGGACGTCGGGGTGCACCAGGACGGCCTGGTGCACGTGTCGGCGATGTCGCGCACCTTCGTCAAGGACCCGCACGAGGTGGTGAAGTCCGGCGACGTGGTCCGGGTCAAGGTGCTGGACGTGGACGTGCCGCGCAAGCGCATCTCGCTGACCCTGCGGCTGGACGACGACGCCGAGCCGGGTCCGCGTGGCGGCCAGGACCGGCAGGCTCGCGGCGGCCAGGGACGCGGCGGCCAGGAGCCGCAGGGGCGGGGTGGCCAGGACCCACAGGGTCGCGGCGGCCAGGGCCGGGGTGGTCAGGACCGGCAGGGTCGGGGCGGCCAGGGGCGCGGTGGGCAGGACCGGCAGGGTCGCGGTCAGGTGCGGCAGGGCCGCAGCCCGCAGCCACCCGCCGACAGCGCGATGGCCGACGCGCTGCGCCGCGCCGGGCTGCTCTGAGCAGACCCCACTCCCCCGGCGGCGGGCACATCCCGGTCGACTCGGCGGTGCGGCACACGCCGCACCGCCGAGCGGAAGTGGGCGTGCCGCCGGACCGGCACCGTCGCGCAGGGCCGGCGTGCCGTCGGGCCGGGCCGGCACGGGCGATCGGGTGGGCGTACCGTCAGGAGCGTGGGCGACGAGGACTGGCAGACGGCGCGCCAGCACGCGGTGCTGGCACACGCGGCCGCCGCTGAGCGTCGCCGCCTCGCCGAGCAGGCCGAGGCGGCGGCGCTGGTCAGCGACTTCGTCGCCGAGGCACGGCGGCGAGGGCTGCCCACCACCCGACTCGTCGCCCGGTCCTACGACGGGCGGGCCCGCTACCGGACCCGGCTGCACGGCTGGTACATCGACCGGGCGCGCAGCCGCGCCGTCGACGTGGACGGCCGATTCCACCTGCTGACCGTGCCGCGTACGCTGCGCGCCCGGTTGCTCGGCGCCGATCCCCAGCCCAGTCCGGCGCCCCTGATCATCGGCGCGGGTGGGCGCGACGGCGAGTCGCTTCCGCTGCGCACGATGCTGCAGCGCCGCCTCGACACCGAGGACTGAGCCGACCGTCCGACACACCGCGAGCGCGATTCGACGCGCCGGTGGACCGCATCCTTTCGTTCCGTCTACGGGTTGTTGTGCCCGGGATCAGCCTGGCTGTCGCCATTTGCCCTCGGCGGCAGCGGTGTAGCTGATACAACCCTTTAGAGCGCAATGACCGGTTTGACGGACGGAGATCAGAACGGTGCCGGTATCTTCGGTGGCTCCACCCGTACGCCCTCCCCGGGTCGCGCGATCCGGCGATCGGGCGAAGCGAGTATTCGACGTGGTCGTGGCGGCGGTGCTGCTGCTGTTGACCGCACCGCTCATGGCGGTGGTGGCGGTGGTGGTGGCCGTCGGGTTGGGTCGCCCGGTGCTGTTCCGGCAGTGCCGCATCGGGCTCGACGAGCGTCCGTTCGAGCTGGTCAAGTTCCGCTCCATGCACGAGCCCCGGGGCACGCAGGTCAGCGACGCTGATCGACTCACCCCGCTCGGCCGGTGGCTGCGTTCCACCAGCCTGGACGAACTGCCCAGCTTGTGGAACGTGGTGCGCGGCGACATGAGCCTTGTCGGGCCCCGACCGCTGCTGCCGCAGTATCTGAGCCGGTACTCGCCCCGGCAGGCCCGGCGTCACGAGGTCCGGCCCGGCGTCACGGGCCTGGCCCAGGTGAGCGGACGCAACAGCCTCGACTGGGACGTGCGGCTCAGCCTGGACGTCGACTACGTCGAGCGGCGCACCTTCCGCCTCGACCTGGCGATCCTGGTCGCCACCATCGGTACGACGCTGCGCCGGGAAGGCATCTCCGCCGAGGGCCACGCGACGGCACCGGAGTTCCTCGGGAGCCGACGATGACCGAACCCATCTACCTGTCCTCGCCGGACGTCGGCGCGTTGGAGGAGTCGTACCTGATCTCGGCGCTGCGCTCCGGCTGGGTCACCCCGTTCGGGCCGGATGTCGACGCCTTCGAGCAGGAGGTGGCGGCGCGGGTCGGCACCACCGGTGCGGTGGCGGTCAGTTCCGGCACCGCCGCGCTGCATCTGGCGCTGCTCGGGCTGGGTGTCGGGCCGGGCGACGTGGTGCTCGTACCGACGCTGACCTTCGTCGCCACCGCCAACGCGGTCTCCTACACCGGTGCCCGGCCGGTCTTCGTCGACTGTGACCCCCGGACCGGCAACGTCGACGTCGGGCTGGTCGCCGACCTGCTGCAGCGGCTGCGGGCACGCGGTGAGCGGGTCGGCGCGGTGATCCCGGTCGACCTCTTCGGCAGCTGCGCCGACTACACCGCGCTGCTGCCGATCTGCGCCGCCGCCGACGTGCCGGTGGTCGAGGACGCGGCGGAGGCGCTCGGCGCCACCCACCTCGGTCGGGCCGCCGGATCCTTCGGTCGGGTCGGCGCCCTCTCCTTCAACGGCAACAAGATCATGACCACCTCGGGCGGGGGCATGCTCGTCGGCGACGACGCGGCTCTGCTCGCCCGGGCACGGCATCTCGCCCACCAGGCGCGGGAGCCGATGATCCAGTACGAGCACCGGGAGACCGGCTACAACTACCGGCTCAGCAACCTGCTCGCCGCGCTGGGCCGCGCCCAACTGGCCCGGCTGGACGAGATGATCGACCGTCGGCGACAGCTGCGCGACAGGTACGCGAAGCTCTTCGCCCCGGTGCCGGGTGTGGAGCTGATCGGTGCCGAGGACTCCGACTCGAACTGCTGGCTCACCGCCATCCGGGTGCACCCGCAACGGTCCGGCTGGCAGGCCGCCGACCTCGCCGCGCACCTCGCCGAGTGGAACATCGAGACCCGCCACGTGTGGAAGCCGATGCACCAGCAGCCGGCGTACGCGGGCGCGGAGAGCCTGCTCACCGGGGCCGCCGACGCCCTGTGCGCCGAGGGGCTGACCCTGCCCAGCGGCAGCGCGCTCACCGAACGGCAGATCACCTTCGTGCTCGGCATGATCGACGACTTCGTGACCGCCCGGACGGCAGCGTCGTCCACGTGATGCCGCCGGTTCAGCTCACCACCGAGGAGAACGCATGAACTGGGCCGTCCCATCGACCGTGCGCAACAGCGGCCGGGTGCTCCACTACGTCTGGACGCATCCGGCCAACCGGGGTGCCCGGCTCAGCGGGGTCGCCCGCGCCGTCCGCTTCCAGGTGCGGGGTCGCCTGGGCCTGCGCACCCTCACCCGGGTGGGCCAGGGCGGTCGGATGTGGGCCGAGCTGCACTGCAGCGCGGCGTCGAAGGTGGTCTACGCCCCACCCCCGGACTGGAACGAGATGATGGCGTGGCGACGGATCCTCACCCCTGGTGACCTGTTCGTCGACGTGGGCAGCAACGTCGGCGCGTACGCGCTGTGGGCCGCCGACGCGGGCGCCCAGGTCATCGCGGTCGAGCCGGGCCGCGACGCGGCGCGACGCCTGCGGGAGAACGTGGCGCTCAACGACTTTCCCATCACCGTGCTGGAGTGCGGGCTCGCCGACCGGCCGGGGCAGCTCCAGCTGACCACCGGACGCGACTCGACAAACCACCTGCTGCTCGATCCGGCGGCGGGCGGCGAGTCGATCGCCGTGGACACCCTGGACAACGTCCTCGGGGACCGGTTCGCGACAGGCGTGAAGATCGACGTCGAGGGCGTCGAACGGCTCGTGCTCGACGGTGCCCGCGAGGCCCTGCGCCAACGCCGCATCGGGGTGTTGCAGCTGGAGTGGAACGGCATGAGCCGCCGACTGCTGGGCGAGGACCGGCTGCCCATCGCCGCCCTGCTGCGCGAGTGCGGCTACGAGTTCGTCCGCCCCGACGAGCAGGGGCTGTTCCAGGACACCGAAGTCACCGCAACGGCGGCGGAGGACATCTTCGCGGTGCTTCCGGAGTACCGGTGACGGGAATGCAGGCGGCGGATCCGGGCGGCGCGGGCGGCGGGATGATGCGTACGCTGCGCAGAGCCGTGGCGTTGCTCGATCGCCGTTCGCGCCGTCGCTACGCGCTGGCGGTGCCGGCCGCGCTGATCGTCATGGTGCTCGAACTCGTCGGCTTCATCGCGTTGGCCGCCGTGGTGCAGGTGCTGACCACGCCCAGCCTGCTCACCACCGCCGGGCCGAGAAGCCTGATCGGCCTCGCCCAGAGCGTCGTGGATGCGCAGTCACCCACCGGCTTCGTCGCCACCGTCGGGGCGTTCGCGGTCGGTCTGCTCATCGCCCGGGGCGTGTTCGCCTCGATCGTGGCGTGGTGGCAGGCCGGCGTGCTGGCCCGGGCCGAGGCGGTGCTGTCGACCCGGTTGTTCCGCACGTTCCTCTCCGCCGACTACGGCTTCCACCTGGAACACCACTCGGCCGACCTGACCCGTACGGTGGCCCAGTCCGTACGGTCGCTCATGGGCCGGGTGCTGCTGCCCGGCGCGGCCGTGGTCATCGAGGGTGCCCTCATCGTCGGGCTCGGTGCCGCACTGTTCATCATGGAGCCCGCGCCGGCCCTGACCTCGATGACCACCCTGGGGGTGGCGATGGCCGGCTACCTGGCTGTCGTACGCCGCAAGGCGCGGCGCATCGGCATCGAGGACGAGCAGCTCAACGCGGCCGACCAGCGGATCATCCAGGAGGGTCTGGGCGCGGTGAAGGTGCTCACCATCCTCGAACGGCGCTCGCACGTGATCGCCCGCTTCGACACCTCCCGCCACCGGCACGCCCAGACCCTGCGCGGGTTGCTGTTCATGTCCAACTTCTCGCGCTACTACCTGGAGGCGGTCGTCCTGGTCATGGCCGCCACGATCGCCGCGGCGGCCCTGTCCGGCGGTCAGGCGGCGGCGCTCGGCTCGATCGGGGTGATCCTCGCCGGCTCCATGCGCCTGCTGCCCTCGGTCCAGCGGATGATGACCGCGCTGAACACCATCAGGGTGGGCGCCGGCAGCATCGACACCATCGAGCGGGACCTGCTGCTGGCCAACTCCAGCACGCCGGAACAGCCACGATCGACACCACCGGCGCCGGTCCCGTTCCGCCGGCACATCGAGTTCCGCGACCTCGCCTACCGGTATCCGTCCGCGACGACACCCGCGCTGCGCGACATCAACCTGACCATCCGGTACGGCGAATCGGTGGGCATCGTCGGCACCTCCGGCTCGGGGAAGACGACACTCGTGGACGTCCTCACCGGCCTGCTACCGCCCTCGGAGGGGGGCCTGCACGTCGACGGCACGCAGATCACGCACGCGAACCTGCCGTCCTGGCGCGCCCAGATCGGCTACGTGCCGCAAGAGACGATCATCGTGGACGACACCGTCCGGCGGAACGTCGCCCTGGGGCTCGACGACGCGGACATCGACGACCGGGCGGTCTGGCGGGCGTTGGAGCAGGCGCAGTTGCAGGACCTGGTCGAGGCGCTGCCCGACGGCCTGGACAGCCGCCTCGGCGAGCGTGGCGTACGCATGTCGGGTGGGCAGCGCCAGCGCATCGGCATCGCCCGCGCGCTGTACCACCACCCGCGGGTACTCGTGCTCGACGAGGCGACCGCCGCCCTCGACAGCGGCACCGAGAGCCAGATCGTCTCCACCATCGAACGGCTCCACGGCGCGGTCACCATCATCATGATCGCCCACCGGCTCAGCACCATCGAGCACTGTGACCTGCGCGTACGCCTGGAGCACGGGCGCATCGAGACCGTCCGCGCCCGCTCGGCGGTGCAGCCGCCGCACCAGCACGCCCTGCCCGAAGTACCCGCGACCGGCTGAGTGGGAAGCGAGCACCCGTGACCGTACGCACCGCCGTGGACCGCCAACTGACGGTCGCGGTCTTCACACCCTGGTATCCCGAACCCGAGCGGCCGTGGGACGGCACATTCGTCGCCAACCAGTGCGACGCCCTGCGTGACCTCGGCGTACGGATCCGGGTGTTCAAGCTGACCCGCGACGGCCTGACCGCGCGGATGCACGAGATCGACCCGGCCGACCGCACGGCGGTCCCGCACACCCGCCGTCGGATTCTCGGCGCACACCACCTGGCATCGCTGGTGCACCGCGGACGCCTGTGGTCCGAGCCGGTCGACGCCGTGCTGGCCGAAGGGGTGTGGGCGAGCAGCCTGCTGCGCCGCGTCGTGGCGCCGATGGTGGTGGTGCTGCACGGTCGGGCCCCGATGACGGCGTCCGGCGCACGCACCGACCCGGTGCGACGCCGCATCATCGCCGGCTCGTTGCGGCGGGCACAGGCGCTGGTGGCGGTGGGTCCCGACATCGTCGACGACCTGCCACCCGAGCTGCGGGCCGGGTGCCACGTGGTGCCCAACGGGGTGCTGCTCGACGCCTTCGCCCCGCGCGGCGGGTCCACCTTCGAGCGCCTGAACGCCGACGACTTCCCGCGTTTCGTCACCGTCGGCAACGTCGACACGAACAAGAACCAGGAGACCCTGCTGCGGGCCTTCGCCACGATCCGGGACAGGTGGCCCGCGGCGAGTTGGTGGGTGGTCGGCGACGGACCCGAGCGGCACCGGCTGGAAGGGCTGCGCGACCAGTTGGGCCACGGCGACCGGATCCACTTCACCGGCCGGATCGCACCCGACGAGGTGGCGAAGGTGCTCGGCGAGTCCGACCTGTTCGTCCTGCCGTCGCGTACCGAGGCGTTCGGCTGCGTCTACCTGGAGGCGATGGCCGTGGGCGTGCCGACGCTTGTGTCCCGCTCCGCCGGCCTCGCCGCGCTCATCGACGACGACCGGTACCTGCACGATCCGGACGACAGCCGGCAACTGCTCGCCAAGGCCGACGCGATCCTGTCGACGCCGACGCAGTACGAGCAGGCCGTCGCGTTCGGTCACGCCCTCGCCGAGGGATGCACCTGGCAGGCCCACGCCGAGTCCCTGGTCGACGTGCTCACCCAATCCGTGCTGAACAAGAAGGCGGTGACGGCACCGTGACGCCAACCGTACGCAGACTGGGTCGCCGGCTCATCACGTACGCACAGGACACCGCCCGCCTCAACGGGACCGAGGCGGGAACCTGCGTGTACGTCGGCCCACGGGTACCGGGCAACCTCAACCTCGGCGACAACCTCCTGTACTGGGCGCATCAGCATGCGCTGCCCGACATCCCGCTCCGCCAGGTGCACACAGTTCCCGCGCTGGCCGGCGCCCGCGCCGTACGGCGTCGGCAGCTGCGCGGGACGGTCCTGGGTGGGGGCACGTTGATCGGTTCGCCCAGCTTCCGGCGGGGCCTGGAATCGAGTCTGCGCCTGCTGGACGGGCTGCCGGTGGTCAACATCGGCACCGGAGTCGACGACCCGGTCATGCCGTCCACCGGCGTACCGGGTGACAACCGGGAGTTGCGGGCGTGGGTGCCGCTGCTGCGCAGGATGCCGAAGGTGTGGGTGCGCGGGCCGCTGTCCCGGCACCTGCTGCGGGAGGTCGGTGTCGACGCCGAGATCAGCGGCGATCCGGTGCTGTTGTTCGCGCTCGACGCCGACCTGCGCCACCGGCCCGCCCTGGGGCGCATCGGCATCAACCTCGGCATCACCGGCAACCAGTGGCAACGCGACCCGGCCGAACTGGTCCGCGCCGTGGTGTCGTACGGCCGCCGGATGCGCGAGCGCGGCGTGGAGGTGCTGCTCATCTCGGTCTGGGACCGCGACGACGAACTCACCGCGTCGGTGGCCGACGAGTTGGGCTGCCCGGCCGTGCTGGCCGCGCAGATGCGCACCGCCGGCGCGATGCGACGGGTCATGCGTGGCATCGACATCCTCGTCGCCCAGAAGCTGCACGCGGTCGTCGGGGCCGCCTGCGTGGCCACGCCCTCGATCGCGTTGGAGTACCGCCCGAAGTGTCGGGACTTCCAGGAGTCGGTGGGGGCGGGACGCTGGACGATCCGCACCTCGGAGGCGACCGGGGGTGCCCTGGCCGCGATGACGCATCAGCTCTACGACGAACGGGAGAGCGCGATGAAGACGCTCGCCGAGCAGGTGACGGACCGTCGCGCGGCCATCGGCCTGGCGGCGATCGAGGCGTACGAGACGCTCGATGGATAGCGGCGTCGGCATCGCCTGGGACGTCGTCCTGGCGGGCATGGTGGTGTTGTTCCTGTTCACCGTGCTGCGCATCCCGGCCACCCCGATGATCGCCGTCTCGATCGGTCTGGTGCTGTGTTCGTCGACGTACGTGGAACGCTCGACCAACACCGGGTTCTCCGAGGTGGTGCGGGTGGCCAGCGTGCTGGTGCTGGCCCGGTTCATCTGGAGCGCGGCCAGTCAGGATCGCAGCGAGGATCCCGCGCTGGCGGATCGGTGTGGCCAGTTCGTCCGGGTCCTGGCCGCCACCATCGTGGCGTACCTGGCGTTCGCCACCATCGGCCACGGGATGTACCAGGCGCTGCTGCTCTACACCGCCGGCGCGGTGCTGACCGTGGTGTACGGGACGCTTATCGCGCGACGCATCAGCGGGCCGCAGCTTCGCGCCGGGATCCTCATCGCGCTCGGGTTGGCGATCTCGGGCAGCGTCGTGTTCGGCATCGTCCGGGCCGGCGACGGGATCCTCGGTGAGCGGCTCAGAGGTCTGGTCAGCAGCCCCAACCTGCTCGGCTTCTACGCGGTGATGATCTTCGCGCTGCTGCTGTCGTACCGCACGTTCCGCCTCTGGATGCTGCCCGTCGGCGCGGTGACCGGCGCGGCTCTGGTCTGGACGGCCAGCCGTTCCTCGCTGATCGCGACGGTGCTGCTGGTGACGGCGCATCTGGCGCTGCGGCAGACCCGGCTGCGGGCGCTGTGGATCCTCCTCGGGGCGACCGGCCTCGTGCTGCTGCTGAGCAACCCGGCCTGGATGACGGACAGCGACCTGACCATCCTGCGGTCCAACAACTCGCGGCACGACTCGTACGCGTACACGATGACGGTCCTGGCCGACACCGGGTGGCAGGGCATCGGGCTCGGCAACGAGCTGGTGCAGGTGGCGAGCACCCCGCTGCGCGCCCTGGTGCACGCCGGGCTCGCCGGGGGCCTCCTGGTGGCCGCCATGTACGCGGTGATCGTCTACTACTCGGCGAAGGTCGGCCGGCAGACCCTGCTGTTCGGCGGCGTGAT
The DNA here is from genome assembly GCF_002879555.1 of Verrucosispora sp. ts21. Taxonomy (NCBI): domain Bacteria; kingdom Bacillati; phylum Actinomycetota; class Actinomycetes; order Micromonosporales; family Micromonosporaceae; genus Micromonospora; species Verrucosispora sp. ts21. The sequence goes on from NZ_PNOZ01000011.1 coordinate 48,182, forward strand.
GGTCGTGCACAGCCTCTCCGAGGGCTGGCTGCTGTCCCCGGTCGGGCCGATGACCATGTGTTTCGTGGCCGTCTGGTGTGCCCTGGCGAAGTGCGAGGCAGCACCGCCGTCGATCCCCCGCCACACCGCCCGTACGCCGATGCCGGCCACCACCAGAGAACGCAGCTATGCCGTCGTCTGACCCCATCGTCTTCTGGCAGAACACGCCGTCGATACACCAGGCGCCGCTGATGCGGGCGCTCGCCCGGCAGAGCTGCGCCCGGGTCGTCGTCATCACCGAGTTCGGCCTGTCCCCCCGGCGTCAGCAGTTGGGCTGGCACCTGCCGGACTACGGTGCGGCGACCCTTGTCGTCGCCCCCGACCAGGCCGAGCGCCGGCGACTCGAAGCGAGCCTGGCCGGGGGTGTGCACGTCTTCTCCGGGCTCGGCGCGTACCCCGCGACCACCCGATCCCTGCTGTCGGTGGGCAGCCACGGTGACACTCTCGTCGGCGTCTACGCCGAGCCGTGGGACCCGGCGGGCTGGCGGGGTCGGTTGCGGCCACTGCGGTACCGGGCCGCGGCACGCCGACTGCGCGCCAGCGTCGACTTCCTGCTCACCACCGGGCCGCTCGGACAGCAGCAGTACGTCCGGGTCGGGTTCCCGGCCACCCGCGTGTTCCGGTTCGGGTACTTCGTCGACGTGCACGACGGGATGCGCGGCGATGCCGCCGACACGGCGGGTCGGGACGCGGTGCGGCTGGTCTTCGTGGGCTCGGTCAACCCGGGTAAGCAGCCGGACCTGCTGCTCACCGCCCTGGCCCGGCTCAAGTGGGACTGGACGCTGGACGTCGTCGGTGACGGGCCACTGCGGGAGCGTGCCACGGCCCTGGCCGGCCGGCTCGGCATCGACCGCCGGATACGCTGGCACGGGCAGGTGGGCAACGCCACGGCCCGGGACATCGTCGGGGCGAGCGACATCCTCGTCCTGCCGAGCCGGTACGACGGCTGGGGTGCGGTGGTGAACGAGGCGCTGCTGGCCGGTACCCGCGTCGTGGCCAGCGATCGGTGTGGCGCCCAGGACCTCGTCGTCGCCGACGAGCGGAGCCGGGTCTTCCCGGCGGGTGACGTGACCTCGCTGACCCGGGCCCTGACCGCGTCGGCCGGCTACGGGCGGGTCGACGACGAGGAACGGGCCGCCCGCATCCGGTGGGCGACGACGCATCTCGCCCCCGAACGGGGCGCCCAGTACCTGCTCGACGTGGTCGCCCATCTGCGCGACGGCGCGCCGAGGCCGGTGCCGCCGTGGGCGCGGGCCACGAGCGTACGGTGACCGGCGCCGGTCAGGCCGGCACGTCCCGCGCCCACTCGCTCTGACCGGCCCGCACGCTGCCGATCGGGGTGCGGTGGTGGTCGAAGAGCCAGTCGAAGTACGACTCCGCGGCGAAGGGCTCCGGATCCGGCGTGAGTACGGCGCACAGCGCGGCCTCGACGGCGTCGCGCAGGCTCGCGCTGCGGTCCGGATCGAAGGGGTGCAGCGCCAGCGCGGCGATCTCGTGGTTGTGCGCGCTGTCCTGGGCGATCACCGGGATGCCGGCGGATCGGGCCTCGGCCAGCGGGTATCCGAACGACTCGACGGCCGTCGGGTAGTAGATGGCAGCGCACCGGGCGTAGTACTCGGCGAGACGATCGCGGTCGAGGACCCCCACGAACCGGAACCGTGGGTCGTCCCGAAGCTCCGGCGGGGCGGTGTCGGGCCGCATGGTGGAGACCACCCGCACCCCGGACGGCAGCGCCCGCGCCAACTCCGTCAGGTGCACACGCATCCGTTTGAACGGCGAGTCCACGATCGGGCAGAGCAGGAACCGCTCGTCGGGGCCGGCGGCCGTCCGGGCGGGCTGGCGCAGCGGGTGGAACCGTACGACGACCCGGTCCCGTACGCCGGGCAGCACGTGTCCGACCCGTTCGGCCATCGAGGAACTCGGCACCACGATGACGTCGGCGCGGCGCAGGCCGGCGCGTACCCAGGCGATCTGCGCGGCGAAGCCGGGCCGGAAGTACCGCTTGCTGCGGGCCCACTCCTGCTCGGTGAGGAAGTGGTTGGCGTTGCGCACGAGCGTGACGCGCACTCCTCGGCCGGTCGCGAACCCCACGTTGTTCGTGGACACGACGCGGACGGCGGAGCGCACCATCAACTCCCGCCGCAGCAGCCAACGGGCGGTGACCCGCCGGTCGGCCCCGAGCACCCGCACCGGTGCGGAGTCCGGCTCGGCCAGGTAGCGAAGGCACTGTTCCCGGAAACGTCCCGAACCGCCGGAGGGACCGCCGGACAGGTCAACCACCTTGTTCACGAATTGGCCCCCGATCGACAATTCCTCAGCCGTACGCGAATTAATCACGGAACACGCAGTCGGGCGTCCGCACTGCGGAGACACAGGAGGAACGATCGAGAATTCGACAGGTTACCCGAATGGGTCATCCGACACACGATCGTCGAATCGGTTAATCGCCGCGTGGCTATGTAGACCCGACCGGTGGACGATCCGACCGGTGTCGCCGGTGTGCCCGGTACCGGGCGTGGCTGCGGCCCGGTTGTGGTGAGCTGGGGACATGCCTCAGATCCGGCTCGGGCTGGTGCTGCACCCCACCCGGGAGGTGTCCCCGGTGGTGGACACCATGGTGGCCTGGGCCGCCCGGCACGACGCCGCCCTGACGGTACGCGCCGAGGACCGGCACCGGGTGCCCGAGTCGGTCCGGGCGGTGCCGGAAACCGATCTCACCGCCGCATCGGACATGCTGCTCAGCGTCGGCGGCGACGGCACCATGCTCGGTGCGCTGCGGTTGGCCGTGGCGGATCCGAAGCCGGTGCTCGGAGTACACCTGGGCAAGCTGGGATTCCTGGTGGAGGTGGAGCCGCAGGATCTGCCGGCGGCGCTGGACCGGCTGCTGACCGGCGACTACACGCTTGTCGAGCAGGGCTGCCTGGAGTGCGCGGTGTGCGGCGACGACGTGGTCGCGTTCAACGACGTCGCGCTGATCCGTACCCCCGGGCAGGGCTTCGTCACCGCCACCCTGGCGGTGGACGGGCAACGGTACGGCTACTACCGCTGCGACGCGCTGGTGATCAGCACCCCGACCGGGTCGACCGCCTACAGCTACGCCGCCGGCGGGCCGCTGGTCTCCCCGGCCACCCGGGCGGTGGTGGTGACGCCGAGCGCCCCGATGTCTGGCATCTCCCGGGCGGTCGTGTTCTCCCCCGAGGAGACCGTCCGGTTGGAGCTGAAGTCGGGTTCGGGGCCGGTGGCCGTGGAGGTGGACGGCCAGATCATCCGGGACGGCTCGACGTCGGGCGCGGTGGAGGTCCGGTACCGCCCGGAGGCCGGTCAGGTGGTGCGTCTGGATCCGCGCCGTTACCAGCAACGCAGCGCGCTGAAGCTGGGCCTGCTCGACCTGCCGCTGCTGCCCGCACAATTGCGGGAACTCCTTCCCGAGGAAGTGCGCCGTCGGCTCGATGAACGGGAGCTTCCCCCACCGCGCTGAACACCGAACGGCCCAGATTATCGCGCCGGGCACACCCGCCGGTGGCCAAATCCCCTTTCTGCCGGCGTACGTAACTCGCCACTGATTCCCGCCGTTAATCGTCTGGCGTGCAGATTCGCGGGACAGCGCCGTATCGGCCCGCGTCGGCCCGGCGAGTTGCGGAGGGGAGAACTGATGAGGAAATCGGTTCCGCGCACGATTGTCGCGGACCTGCGGACGTTGGGCCGCGCCGCACCCCTGCGCGCCGCGTACGAACTGTCGAAACGCAGCGGCTTCCATCAGGTGCTGTTCCGCGGTGCGCCACCGCAGCACCACCGGGCCACCGTGGTACCGCTGACCACAAGCGTGCCGACCGGCCCCGAAGCCCGGCAGCGATGTCTCGACGACGCCCGCCGCATCCGGCAGGAAGGGCTGCGCGTCTTCGGGCAGCGGGCGGCGACGGGGGTGACGGCCGCCTGGTCCACCGACCCGCTCACCGGACAGTCCTGGCCGGCGCACGAACCGTGGTGGCGCATCGACATCCGGTCCGAGGCCCGACTCTCCGACGTCAAGTACAGCTGGGAGGCGGGACGGCATCGCGACCTGGTCGTGCTGGCCCGCGCGGCCCGCCTCGACCCGGACGGCCCGTGGTGCGACGAACTCACCGGCCTGTTGCGCTCCTGGCACGAGCAGTGCCCACCCGAGCAGGGCGTGCACTGGCATTCCAGCCTCGAACTCGCGCTGCGCGCCATCAGCTGGAGCCAGGTCCTGGCGCTGGTCGGCGAGCGGATCCCGGCCGAGGTGGTGACCGCCACCGAACGGCTGCTGCTGGCCAGCGCCCGGCATCTGATGATCGAGTTGCCGTACACGGTGAGCAGCATGCGCAACAACCACATGCTCGGCGACGCGCTCGGGCTCATCCTGCTGGCCCGGATGTTCCCCACCGCACGACACGCGACCCGCTGGGCGCGCACCGGCGAGCGGATGTTCGCCGCCCAGTGGCGCCGGCACCTCGCCCCGGACGGCCGGATGATCGAGGACTCGCTGTCGTACCACCGGTTCGTCCTGGAGATGCTCATCGTGCGGGTGCTGCTCGGCAACGCACCGGCACAGCTGCGACGTGACCTGCACTCGGCCAGCCTGCACCTGGCCCGGCTCGGCGTGTTCGACGGCGACCTCCCGCAGTACGGCGACTGGGACGAGGGACGGGTGCTGGCGTCCTCCGGCGACCCGCTCGACGTGGCCGGCTCGGTCGCGCTCGGGCTGGTGCTCAGCGGCGAACAGGTGCCCGCGCAGTGGTACGCCGACTACGACGAGTTGGCCTGGTACGCGCCCACCGCACCGGAGGCCACCGCTCCCACCACGACCACCCGCGCCGCCGACAGGCCCGGCACGAGCGCCGCCGTCGATCACGGCGGCAGGAGCGCCGCCGGGCGGCCGGGTGCGGTGGTCTCCGGGGGCATCGGCTACGTCAGCCGGGGTCCGTGGCAGGTCTGGTTCAAGGTGGCCGGTGGGCCGTCGCACGGACACGCCGACCTCACCTCCGTCTGGGTCAAGCACGACGGCCGGTGGCTGATCGCGGACCCGGGCACCGGCACCTACAACGGGCCGCTGGACGTCCGCAACGGACTGCGTACCTCCGCCGCCCATCCGGTGCGCCGACCCGACGGTCAGGACCAGCTCGTGCCACACCGCGCGTTCCGCTGGCTGCACACCGCGTCCGGGCACCTCGGGGCGCCGCTCGTGCTGGCGGACCGCACCATCCTGTTCGGCTGGCACGACGCGTACGCGCGAGGCCCTCGACCGGTACGCGTCGGCCGCGCGGTGGTGGTGGCCGACGCGTACGTGGCGATCGTCGAGTTCGCCGACGAGCCGGCCGCCGGCCGGACGTGGTCGCTCACCGTTCCGCTGCACCCCGACGTCACGGTCGAGGGCAACACCCTGGTCAGCGGGGGCACCAAGGTCGACCTGTTCGGCCTGCCCGGGCACACGCTGGTGCGGGGCCGGTCGACGCCGTTCGCGGGTTGGCACAGCCACACCTACGGGTCCTGGGAACCGGCGACCTGGATCACCGTCGAGGACCGGGCCGACACCACAGTCTGGGGGCTCGGCGCGGTCCCCGGAACACCGCAGGCGCACGCGCTCGACGGTTTCGGGTTCGCGGTGACCTGGCAGCCCACCAGCGCCTCGCTCGCCGTCACCGACCTCCTGTCCGGGGAGGTCCAGCACCGGGAAGTGCCGACATGACCACTCGCAGGATCGTCGTGTTCAACCAGTTCGCCGTGCCCCGGGGCTATCCCGGCGGGACCCGGCACGTCGAGATGTTCGGCCGGCTGCCCGGCTGGGATTACGTGATCATCGCCGGTCGACGCAACCTGATCACCGGTCTACCGCAGCGCGCGGAACCGGGCTTCCACCCGGTCGCGGTGACCCCGTACCGGGGCAACGGTCTGGACCGGGTCCTCAACTGGGTCAGCTACACGGTGACCGCGGCCGTCGCCGGCCTGCGGCAACCCCGCCCCGACGTGGTGTACGCGTCCTCGCCGCACCTGCTGGCCGGGCTGACCGGCTGGGCGGTCGCGGCGCTGCGCCGTACCCCGTTCGTGCTGGAGATCCGGGACCTGTGGCTGCGCTTCCTCGTCGACATGGGAGTGCTGTCCGAGAGGTCGTTGGTGTACCGGGCGCTGGCCCGGCTGGAACGGTTCCTCTACCTGCGGGCCGACCGGGTCGTCGTGATGGCGCCCGACGTGGTGCAGGTCGTCGCGGCGCAGGGGGTGGCGCCCGAGAAGATCGCCTACATCCCCAACGCCGCCGACCCGGACGACTTCGTGCCCAGCGCCGACCGGGACACGCTGCGGGCACGGTACGGATTCACCCGCCGGACCGCCGTCTACGCCGGTGCGCACGGCCCGGCCAACGGACTGGATCAGTTGCTGGACGCCGCCCGATCGGTGCCGGAGATCGACGTGGTGCTTGTCGGCTCGGGGGTGGAGAAGGAGCGGCTGCGGGCCGCGGCGACCGGAATCGACAATCTCCGCTTCCTTGATCCGGTGCCGAAGACCGAGGTGCCCGATCTTCTGCACGCCGCGGACGTCGGCGTGCACGTCCTGGCCGACGTCGAGTTGTTCCGCTCCGCGGTCAGCCCCAACAAGGTGTTCGACTACATGGCCGCCGGGCTGCCGGTGGTCACCAACAGTCCGGGCGTGGTCGGCGACCTGGTCCTGGGCGCCGGCTGCGGCTACGTGACCTCACCCGGCCAACTCGCACACGGTCTCACCCAGATGGCCGGGGCAGGCCGGGACGAGCTGACGAAGATGGGCACGTCCGGCCGCCGTTGGATCCGCGCCAACCAGTCGCGTACCGCGATGTCACACGCCCTCGGGCAGTTGCTCGCCCCACTCGTCGAACGCTGATCCCACCCGAGCGGTACGCGCCGCGGCCGTCTTCGGCGCAAGGGCGGCGGTCGGCTTCGGCCGACCGCCGCCCTTGATCACGTCACGAGCCGAGTGGGACGCTCACGCTGACGTCGTCGCCCGCCCGCGTGGGCGGAATCGACGGCTGTTCGGCGAGGCCGGTGAGCGCCGCGACCGCGGCCAGCGCCGTCCGGGTGGTGACGAACGAGGCCTCGATCTCCCGCTCGTCGGACCGGTGCCCGACGATCGTCTGCCGGACCAGGGCGAGCAGCTGCTGGTGGCCCTTGCCCGCGGCCACCCGCCGCACCTCCCGGCCGTCGACCTCCAGCCGCCGGAAGTCGTCGATCAGTACGGTGTGTCCACGGCCGAGGATCTCCACCCGCTCCTTGGGGGTGCTCCGGTTACCGCCGGTGCAGTAGGTGATCGTCGCGGTGGAGCCGTCCGGGTATCCGAGCAGGATGCTGACGTCCTCTTCCAGCCCCGGCTCACCCCGTCCGCCACCGTACGCGTGCACCACGCTCGGTGCCGTCCCCACCAGCCACGACGCGAGGTCGATGAAGTGGCACACCTCGCCGCGGATCCGGCCGCCCTGCCGTCGGTCGTGGTACCAGTGCGAGTCGGGCAACCGTCCCGCGTTGATCCGGTACGCGACCGTCACCGGCCCGCCACCGGCGGCCAGGATCTTCTTCGCGTGGCCCACCATCGGCGCGTACCGTCGGTTGAAGCCGACGAACAGGTGACCGGAGTTGCGGCGGTAGGCGGCGACGACCTCGTCGAGTTCGTCCTGCGTCAACGCCAGTGGTTTCTCCACGAACACGTGCTTGCCGGCGTCCAGCGCCTGCCGGACCAGGCCGGCGTGCGAGTCGTGCCGACTGAGGACGAACACCACGTCGATGTCGTCGCGGCCGATCAGGTCCGCTGCGGTCCCGACCACCAGCGGGATGTCGTTGCGCTCGGCGAGGTGTCGTGCGGACAGCCCCTTGGCGGAGGTGACGGCGGCGAGGTCGTCCGCCCAGCCGGCGGCCTTGAGCGCGGGCAGGAACGTGGCCTTCGCGTAGAGCCCGGCGCCGATCAGCCCGGCCCGGGACCGCGACGAGGCACGGCGGGGCTGCAGCAGCACCGCGTCGGCGCGAGGTTCGGTCGGGGCCGCGTAGCTCAGTTGCACCGCGAGCGAGCGTGGGTCGGCGGCCAGCGCCTCGTACGCCGCGGTCGCCTGCGCCACCTCGAACACGTGGGTGACCAGGTCGTCGACCGCGACCCGACCGCTGTCGACCAGGTCGAGGTAGGTCTCGATGTTGCCGCGCGCCGTCCAGCGCACGTGCCCGGCCGGGTAGTCGACGCCCCACTCCTCGTAGGCCCGGTCGTAGCGGCCGGGACCGTAGCTGCGGGCGAACCGCAGGTCCAGTTCGCGCTCGTAGAACGCCCGCCGGTCGAGTTCCAACCCGACGTCGCCGACCACGACCAGCCGGGCGCGGTCCCGGGCGATCTCGGCGCTGCGGGTGACCGGCCCCGAGGAGCGGGTCGCCGCGGTGATCAGGACCGCGTCGACGCCCCGCCCCCGGGTCAGTTCCATGATCTGTTCGGTGGTCGCCGCGCCGGCCTCGACCAGGCCTGTCGCACCGCCGCTGGTGGCCAGTTCGGCAGTCCACTCGCGCAGGTCCACACCGATGACGCGAAGCCCCGAGGCGAGCGCCAACCGGACCGTCAGCTGCCCGACCAGACCGAGGCCGACGACGGCGACCGTGCCACCCACCCCCACCTCGGCCTGCCGCAGTCCCTGCATCGCGATGGCTGCCACCGCGCCGAAGGCGGCGGCCTGGTCCGACACCCCATCGGGTACGGGGACCGCGAGCAGGCCGGGCACCGTCTGGTACTCGGCGTGCCCCGCCGAGGCCGTGGCGACCCGCATGCCCGGCCGCAGACCGTCGGTGGCGGCACCGGCGGCGACCACCACGCCGGTGGCGCTGTACCCCAGCGGCATGTCCTCGTCGAGTCGGCCACGCACCGCCGCGAGCGTCGTCCGCACACCGTCCGTGCGGGCTTTGTGCACGACCTGCCGCACCAGGTCCGGCCGGGCCCGTGCCTTGCTCAGCAGGCTCGCCGACGCCAGTTCGCGGACGGCACGTTCGGTCCCGGCGGAGAGCAGGGACCGGCGTACGGCCACGAGCACCTCGGTGGCGGTCGGTTCGGGTTGCGGAACCTCGACGATCCTGACCTCGCCACCGGACACGGACTGGACGACCTGCTTCACGGGACCTGCCTTCGGGGAGAACACCTGGCGTCCGCGACAGCCAGCCCTTCCGGCGGTGCACACAGTGACGCCTCCGTCGCACCAAATTGTACGGTGAATACCATTACCAAACCGGATAACTTGTATCATTGGCGCGTCATTGAACAATAGCTGCCGAATCATGCGAGGAATATTTGTCTACCGCCACGGTTCTGCACATCGCCGGCGCGCGTCCCAACTTTCCGAAAGCGGCGCCGGTGATCCGTGCGCTCGACGGTCACGACGTCGCCCAGCGTCTGGTGCACACCGGACAGCACTACGACGAGCGCATGTCCGAGGTCTTCTTCCGGCAGCTCGGGCTCCCCGAACCGGACGAGAACCTGGCCGTCGGCTCCGGCAGCCACGGGCGGCAGACCGCCGACATGATGGTGCGGCTCGAAACGTCCTTCCAGGAGGCCGACCCCGACCTGGTGGTCGTCTACGGCGACGTCAACTCGACGCTGGCGGCCACCCTGGTCGCCACGAAGCTCGCCATCCCGGTGGCGCACGTGGAAGCCGGGCTGCGCAGCTTCAACCGCGCCATGCCGGAGGAGATCAACAGACTGGTCACCGACCGGCTGTCCGAACTGCTCTTCGCCACCAGCCCGGACGCGCTGGTGCACCTCGGCAACGAGGGGATCGCCGCGGAGAAGGTGCACTTCGTCGGCAACCCGATGATCGATACGCTGCTGGCCAACCTGCCCCGGTTCGACGCGGCCGCCATCCGCGGCCAACTGGGCCTACCCGAGCAGTACGTGGTGGCCACCCTGCACCGACCAGCCAACGTGGACGAACCCGGCGACGCCGCCGAACTGGCCAAGGCCATGCACGGTGTCGCCGACCAGATCGAGGTCGTGCTCCCGCTGCACCCGCGCGGCCGGCAACGGCTCGCCGCCGCCGGCCTGTACCCGTATCCCGGAATCCGGGTCATCGAGCCCCTGGGCTACCTGGAGTTCCTCAGCCTCGTCCGGGGTGCCCGGGCGGTCGTCACCGACTCCGGTGGCGTCCAGGAGGAGACGACGGTGCTGGGCGTGCCGTGCCTGACCCTGCGGGCCGAGACGGAACGCCCGGTGACCATCACCCACGGCACGAACCGGCTGGTGACCCGGGCCGGCCTGGTCGACGAGGTACGCACCCTGCTGGCCGCCGACCGGCACGCCGCCGACTGGCCGGTGCCGCCGCTGTGGGACGGCCGAGCCGGTGAACGCATCGCCGCGGTGATCGCCGAATTCCTCCGCTGAGCCGGAGTCCCCCGACTGAGCCGGAGTCCTCCGGCTGAGCCGGCTTCGTCCGGTCGAGGCCGCCGGCCGGGCAGGGGCTGCCTACGCGCCGGCGAGCACCGAGTCGACCACGTCCTTGGCCTCCTGCTGGATCCGGGCCAGATGCTCCGGCCCCTGGAAGGACTCGGCGTAGATCTTGTACACGTCCTCGGTGCCGGACGGGCGGGCCGCGAACCAGCCCGACTCGGTGGTCACCTTCAGCCCGCCGATCGGTGCCCCGTTGCCGGGCGCCGTGGTGAGCGTGGCGGTGATCGGCTCACCGGCGAGTTCGGTGGCGCGTACCTGCTCCGGGGAGAGCTTGCCGAGCACGGCCTTCTGCTCCCGGGTGGCCGGGGCGTCGATCCGGGCGTACGCGGGCGCACCGAAACGCTCGGCCAACTCGGCCCAGTGCTCGCTCGGCGTACGGCCGGTCATCGCGATGATCTCGGAGGCGAGCAGGCAGAGCAGGATGCCGTCCTTGTCGGTGGTCCAGGTGCCGCCGTCGCGGCGCAGGAACGACGCTCCCGCGCTCTCCTCCCCACCGAAGCCGACCGTGCCGTCGAGCAGCCCGGGCACGAACCACTTGAAGCCGACCGGCACCTCCAGCAGCGGACGCCCGAGGTCGGCCGCCACCCGGTCGATCATCGATGAGGAGACCAGGGTCTTGCCGACCGCCGCGGCCGGACCCCACTGCTCACGGGTGCCGAACAGGTGGGCGATCGCCACGGCCAGGTAATGGTTCGGGTTCATCAGCCCGGCGTCCGGGGTGACGATGCCGTGCCGGTCGGCGTCGGCGTCGTTGCCGGTGGCCACCTGGTAGTCCGCGCGCATGGCGATCAGCGACGCCATCGCGTTCGGCGAGGAGCAGTCCATCCGGATCTTGCCGTCGCCGTCCAGGGTCATGAACCGCCAGGTCGGATCGACGGTCGGGTTGACCACGCTCAGGTCGAGGCGGTGCCGCTCGGCGATCTCACCCCAGTAGGCGACGCTGGCACCGCCGAGCGGGTCGGCGCCGATGCGGACCCCGGCGGCACGGATCGCGTCCAGGTCGAGCACCGCAGGCAGGTCGTCGACGTACGCACCGAGGAAGTCGTACGTGCCGGTGGTGTCGACGGCGCGGGCCCGCGCGTACGGGATGCGGCGCACCTCCTTGCCCCCGGCGGCGAGGATCGCGTTCGCCCGGTCCTGGATCCACTTCGTGGCGTCGGAGTCGGCCGGGCCGCCATGGGTGGGGTTGTACTTGAACCCGCCGTCGTCCGGCGGATTGTGCGACGGGGTGATCACGATGCCGTCGGCGAGCCCGGCGGTGCGGCCCCGGTTGTGGGTGAGGATCGCGTGCGACACCGCCGGGGTGGGGGTGTAGCCGTCACGGCTGTCCAGCAGCACGGTGACCCCGTTGGCGGCGAGCACCTCCAGCGCGTCGACGGCGGCCGGCGCGGACAGCGCGTGGGTGTCCCGGCCGAGGAAGAGCGGCCCGTCGATGCCCTGGGCCTGGCGGTAGTCGCAGAGCGCCTGGGTGACGGCGAGGATGTGGTCCGAGTTGAAGGCGTTGCGCAGGCTCGACCCGCGGTGCCCCGAGGTGCCGAAGGAGACCTGCTGGGCCGGGTCGGCGGGATCCGGATGCTCGGCGTAGTAGGCAGTCACCAGCCGAGGCACGTCAACCAGGTCGGCGGGCTGAGCCGGTTGCCCGGCACGGGAATGACTGCTCATGGCTCCACCTTCTGACCTTTGCCGATGACCACGATGCCGTTGTCGGAGACGGTGTAGCGCTGCCTGTCGCGCTCCAGATCGACGCCGATCTCGGCGCCCTCGGGAACGTGGACATTCTTGTCCAGGATGGCCCGGCGCACCACCGCGTGCCGGCCGATCTCGACACCTTCCATCAGCACCGAACCGTCCACGTGCGCCCAGGAGTGCACCTTCACCTTGGGCGAGACGATCGAGTTCTCCACAAGTGAGCCGGAGATCACCGCACCGGGCGAGACCATCGAGGCGACCGCCCGGCCGACCCGCTCACCCCACTGGTGCACGAACTTGGCCGGCGGGTACGGCGGCTGCTCGGTGTAGATCGGCCAGTCGAAGTTGTAGAGGTTGAACACCGGGTGGACGTTGATCAGATCCATGTGCGCGTCGTAGAAGGAGTCCAGGGTTCCCACGTCACGCCAGTAGCCCCGGTCCCGGTCGGTGCTGCCGGGCACCTCGTTGTCGCGGAAGTCGTAGACGTTCGCCTCGCCCCGCTCGACAAGCATCGGGATGATGCTGCCGCCCATGTCGTGCTTGCTGGAGCGGTCCTCGGCGTCCCGCTCGACCGCGTCGATGAGCGCCCGCGTGGTGAAGACGTAGTTGCCCATCGAGGCGTAGATCTCGTCGGGCGCGTCGGGCAGCCCCACCGCGTCGGTGGGCTTCTCCCGGAAGGCCCGGATCCGCCGGCCGTCCTCGGCGACCTCGATGACACCGAACTGGTCGGCCATGGACAGCGGCTGCCGGATGCCGGCCACGGTCACGGCTGCCCCGGAGGCGATGTGCTCCTCCACCATCTGCCGGGGGTCCATCCGGTAGATGTGGTCGGCACCGAAGACGATCACGTAGTCGGGCTGCTCGTCGTAGATCAGGTTGAAGCTCTGGTAGATCGCGTCCGCCGAGCCGGCGAACCACCACGGGCCCCGGCGCTGCTGCGCGGGCACCGGCGTGACGTAGTTGCCGAGCAACGTCGACATCCGCCAGGTCTTGGTGATGTGCCGGTCGAGGGAGTGGGACTTGTACTGGGTCAGCACGACGATCTTGAGGTACCCGGCGTTGGCCAGGTTGGAGAGGACGAAGTCGACCATGCGGTACATCCCGCCGAACGGGACGGCCGGCTTGGCCCGGTCCGCGGTGAGCGGCATCAGGCGCTTGCCCTCTCCGCCGGCCAGGACGATCGCGAGCACCTTCTCAGCCATGACCAGACGCTATCCATCCCGGTGCCGCTTCACCACTCGTACGGGCACACTTCTGCACTAGGGTGCCGGGCATGACCGACTCCACCGGACTGCGCGTCGATTTGCTCACCCGGGAGTACCCGCCGGAGGTCTACGGCGGCGCCGGGGTGCACGTCGAGTACCTGGCCCGGGAACTGCGCCGGCTCGCCGAGGTCCGGGTGCACTGCTTCGGCGCACCGCGCACCGAGCCGGGCGTGCGGGCGTACCCGGAACCGGCGGGCCTGGCCGGCGCGAACCCGGCGCTGCGGACCATGGGCGTCGACCTGGAGATGGCCGCCGGGTGTGCCGGCGCGGACGTGGTGCACAGCCACACCTGGTACGCCAACCTGGCCGGGCACACCGCGAAGCTGCTGTACGGGGTGCCGCACGTGGTGACCGCGCACAGCCTGGAGCCGCTGCGCCCGTGGAAGGCCGAACAGCTCGGCGGCGGGTACGCCCTCTCCTCCTGGTGCGAACGCACCGCCTACGAGTCGGCCGACGCGATCGTGGCGGTCAGCGCCGGCATGCGCCGGGACGTGCTGACCGCGTACCCGTCGATCGATCCGGACCGGGTGCACGTGATCTACAACGGCATCGACACCGCGCAGTACGCCCCGGACCCGGGCACGGACGTGCTGGCCCGACTCGGCATCGACCCGGCCCTGCCCAGCGTGGTCTACGTCGGGCGGATCACCCGGCAGAAGGGTCTGCCGCACCTGCTGCGCGCCGCCCGCAACCTGCCCCCGCAGACGCAGCTCGTGCTGTTGGCCGGCGCACCGGACACGCCGGAGATCGCCGCCGAGGTGGAGGGTCTGGTCGCCGAGCTGCGGGCGAGCCGGTCCGGGGTGATCTGGGTGGCCGAGATGCTGCCCAAGCCCGAGGTGATCCAGGTGCTCACCCACGCCACCATCTTCGTCTGCCCCTCGGTGTACGAGCCGATGGGCATCGTCAACCTGGAGGCGATGGCCTGCGAGACCGCAGTGGTCGCCACCGCCACCGGCGGCATCCCCGAGGTGGTCGCCGACGGCGAGACGGGCCTGCTGGTCCCGATCGAGCAGGCCGGTCTGGACGGCACGCCCGCCGACCCGGCCCGCTTCGAGGCCGACCTGGCAGCGCGGATGAACGAGCTGCTGGCCTCCCCCGACCACGCCGCCGCCCTGGGCCGGGCCGGACGTCGCCGGGCGGTCGAGCACTTCTCCTGGGACGCGATCGCCGCCCGCACCCTCGCGCTCTACGAGCAGGTGAGGAAGGGCCCCCTGTCAACGCCTACGGCGTAGCCGGGCGGCCCTCGGGCGCGATCAGCGTCAAGGTCGGGAAATACGTGCGGTAGCGGCTGCTGTCGCGGGTGAGTAGGCGGTAGCGGCACACCGCCGCGTGTGCCCCGATGTAAAAGTCGGCAATCGGCGAACGCTTGGCGCCGCCCTGCCTGCGGTATCGCGCGTACGCCTTGCCGGCGAGGAAGCCTGCGGAGTACGGCAGCTCCTCGCGGAGGAAGTCTGTGGCGGGCAGGGCATCGTCGAGGTCCTCAACCCGCGTGAACCGCACGGACACCTCGGCGTACACGATGGGGTTGATCACCAGCACGCCGGCGTCACGCGCGGCAGCCAGTGCCTCAGCCGCCCAGTCGGCCCACTTCGGATCGTCGGTGAAGATGTCCAGCAGGACGTTGGTGTCGACCAGAGTCGCGATCGTGTCGTGTGCCCGGTTGGCCACACCCCGGATCCGTTCAGTCGCCACGAAGCAGATCCATCAGGTCGTCGGTCGACATGCCCTCCATCTCCCGGGCACCGCCCCGGCCACGCATGTGCCGAACCAGGCGTCGCCCACGGGTCTCGGCATCCTCGACGCGCACGATGCGCAGGGCGCCACCTTCCTCGATCACGTCCACCTCGTCGCCCTCGTGCAAGTTGTACCGAACGCGCAGCTCGGCCGGGATGGTCACCTGCCCCTTGCTGTTCAACTTCATGACTGCCCCCCTGATACGTAATACACACGATACGTGTTACAGGCGGATGCCGACAGGTGACCCATCAGCATCAGCCCCGATTATTGACGCTTCCTGCCAAAAATGATTCACTTGTGGCATGGCCTCGGAACCCTCGCCCACCCCGCGCCGACGTGGTCGACCCACCGTGCTCGATCCCGAAGCGGTCGGCACCGCGGCCCTGCGGCTGTGGGCGGAGCGCGGCTACGGTGCCACCGGCTGGGACGACATCTCCGCGGCCACCGGGATCAGCGCCCGCACCCTGATGCGGCACTTCCCGTCCAAGGCCGCCGTTGCCTGGGTGGGGGTGCCCGCCGCCACCCGGCGGCTGACCGAGACGTTCCGCACGCTGCCCCTCGACATCCCGCTGTCGGACGCGCTGCGCGCCGCCGTGGTCGCCTCCGTCTCCGACGACGCGCTCGTGCTCAGCGCGGGCGGGTACTGGATGCGGGTCGTCGCCGAGGAACCCGAGCTGGCGGAAGCCTCCGCCCGCGCCTACGCGCCCTGGACCGAGGCCCTCGCCCGGGAGATCGCCCGGCGTCGACCGGGAGCGCCGAGCGCGATCTACCACGCCGTCGCCACCGCGTACCGCGAGGCGGCCCAGGCCGCGCTGTACGACTGGGCCCGCAGCCCCGACGGCTCGCCCGCCCTCGCCGTCGACGCCCTGCTGCGTCGGTTGGACATCCGCATCACCACACCCGAGGAAGCCCCGTGACCACCACCCGCCCGATTCCCGACCCGCTGGCCCCCGCCACCCTCGGCCCGGTACGCCTGCGCAACCGGGTCATCAAGTCCGCCACCTTCGAGGGGGCGACCCCGGACGCCCTGGTCACCGACCGCCTGATCGAGTACCACACCGCTGTGGGTCGCGGCGGCGTCGGCATGACGACTGTCGCCTACCTCGCCGTCGCGCCCGAGGGGCGCACCGAACGGGGCCAGGTCTACTGGCGGCCCGAGGCGTTGCCCGGGCTGCGGCGGCTGACCGAGGCGGTGCACGCCACCGGCGCCAAGGTCAGCGCCCAGATCGGGCACGCCGGCCCGGTGGCCAACTCCCGCTCGAACGGGCTGCCCTCGCTCGCCGCATCGGCGCGGTTCAACCCCCTGTCGATGGGCTTCGACCGCGCCGCGACCCACGACGACATCCACCGCATCGTGGCCGCCCACGGCAGCGCCGCCGCGGCGGCGCGCGAGGTGGGCTTCGACGCCGTCGAGGTGCACCTGGGCCACACCTACCTCGCCGGATCGTTCCTGTCGCCGAAGCTCAACCGACGCCGGGACGAGTTCGGCGGTGCGCTGGCCAACCGCGCCGAGTTCGCACGCCGGATCCTGGCCGCCGTCAAGGAGGCCGCCGGCGACAACGTGGCCGTCATCGCCAAGATGAACATGAGCGACGGCGTGCCCGGCGGTTTCGACCTCGACGAGTCGATCCCGTTCGCCCGGATGCTCCAGGCCGACGGGCACCTGGACGCCCTGGAACTCACCGGCGGGTCCTCGCTGCTCAACCCGATGTTCCTGTTCCGGGGCGACATCCCGCTCGCGGCGATGGCCGCGCCCCAGCCGCCGCTGCTGCGGCTCGGGATGAAGATGTTCGGCCGGTTCCTGTTCCGCGACTACCCCTACCAGCCGCTCTACTTCCGCGACCTCGCGCTCCAGTTCCGCCGCGAGCTGTCCATGCCGCTGATTCTGCTCGGCGGCGTCACCGACCTCGACGGGATGCGCACGGCCATGAGCGACGGCTTCGAGTACGTCGCCATGGCCCGCGCCCTGCTCAGGGAGCCGGACCTGATCAACAAGATCCGCCGCGACGCCACCACCCGGTCGCGCTGCACCCACTGCAACCTCTGCGCCGCCAGCATCTTCACCGGCACCCACTGCCCCCTGGACACCGAGGGGACGACGGCGCTCGTCGCCGCCGGCACCCGGCCCGTCGTCGCCCCATAAGCAAGGAGTTCCCCGATGTCCGTACCCCGGCAGCCCCGGCCCACCTCGGTCGACCTCGTCGTGATCGGCTCCGGCACCGGCCTGGCCGCCGCGCTCAGCGCCCACGAGGCCGGCCTCTCCGTCGTGGTCGTGGAGAAGTCGCGCTGGGTCGGCGGCTCCACGGCACGCTCCGGCGGCGCCTTCTGGATCCCCGCCAATCCCGTGCTGACCGCCGAGGGCTCCGGGGACACGCCCGAGCGCGGTGCGGCGTACCTGGAGGCCGTCGTGGACGGCTCGGCGCCCGAACAGCGCTGGCGCAGCTTCCTCGAGCACGGCACCGCCACGATCGAGATGCTCACCCGGACCACCCCGATGCGCTTCCTCTGGGCCCGCGGCTACTCCGACTACCACCCGGAGTTGCCCGGCGGCACCGCCGACGGCCGGAGCTGCGAGTGCCGTCCGCTCGACCTGAAGGTCCTCGGTGCCGATCGGGCGCGGCTGCGTCCCGCCGTTCTCTCCGCGCCCGTGCCCATGCCGGTCACCGGCGCGGACTACAAGTGGCTCAACCTGATGGCGAAGACCCCGTTTCGCGCGCTGCCCCGCATCGTGACCCGCCTCGCCCAGGGCCTCGGCGGCCTCGCGCTCGGGCGCGAGTACGCCGCCGGCGGCCAGGCCATCGCCGCCGGCCTGTTCGCCGGCGTCCGCCGCGCCGGCATCCCGGTCTGGACCGAGACGGCGCTGGAGCGGCTCCTGGTCGAGGGGGACCGGGTCGTCGGGGCCGAGCTGCGCCACGGGGATACGACGTTCGCCGTACGGGCCGAGCGGGGTGTCGTGCTCGCCACCGGCGGCTTCGACCACGACCTGCCGCTGCGGCACACCCACCACCACCGCGACCTGGGCGACTGGAGCCTCGGCGCGGACAGCAACACCGGCGACGGGATCCGCGCCGCGCAGGAGGCGGGCGCCGGCACCGACCTGATGGAGCAGGCGTGGTGGTTCCCCGCCGTCGCGCCGGTCGGCGACGCCGCGCCGTCGGTGCTCCTCGCCGAGCGTTCCCTGCCCGGGTCGCTCATGGTGGACGGCACGGGCCGCCGGTTCGTCAACGAGTCCTGCGACTACATGACGTTCGGGCAGCGGGTGCTCGGCCTCGCCCGCGAAGGTGGGGCGTTGCCGGCCATGTGGCTGGTCTTCGACAAGCGGTACCGCAACAGCTACGTCTTCGCCGGCACGCAGTTCCCCCGCGCCCCGCTGCCGAAGTCCTGGTACGAGGCGGGCATCGCGCACCGCGCGGGCAACCCGGGTGACCTCGCCCGGTCGATGGGCGTGGACGCCGACGCGTTGAGCGCCACCCTGGCACGGTTCAACCAGCTCGCCGCCGCGGGCGTGGACGACGACTTCGCGCGGGGCGCCAGCGCGTACGACCGCTACTACGGCGATCCGACGGTGACGCCGAACCCGAACCTGCGGCCGCTGGCCGGCACCCTGTACGCCGTCCGGGTCGTCCTGTCCGACCTCGGGACCTGCGGCGGGATCCGGGCCGACGGCCTCGGCCGGGCGCTGTCCGACCAGGGGACCCCGGTCCCCGGGCTGTACGCCATCGGCAACGCCGCCGCCAACGCCTTCGGCCGCACCTACCCGGGGGCCGGGGCGACCATCGGGCAGGGCCTGGTCTACGGCTACATCGTCGGACGGCACGCGGCGGGCAAGCTCCCCGCCGCCGACCCGGCCCCGGAGAACCAGACGGCGGAATAGGCACGGTTTTGGCGCACCCGGGGCCGCCGGGCGTGCCAGCATCCGGCAGGACGCAAGGGGCCGATCCGGACCGACCGTCGGCGAAGCGGAGAGGAACCGAGATGGGTACGTACGCGGTGACCGGCGCGGCCTCGGGCATGGGTCGGGCGTCCGCCGAACGGCTGCGCCGCGACGGGCACACCGTCGTCGGCGTGGACCTGCGGGACGTGGAGGTGATCGCCGACCTCTCCACGCCGACCGGGCGCGCGGCGGCGGCCACCGAGGTGCTGGAGCGCGCCGGCGGGCGGCTCGACGGGGCGGTCTGCGCCGCCGGGCTCGGCGGCATCCCCGGCCGGGACCAGCTCGTGCAGCAGGTCAACTTCTTCGGCGTGGTGGAGCTGCTCGAGGCGTGGCGACCGACGCTGGCTGCGGCCGGCAACAGCAAGGTCGTGGTGTTCGGCTCGAACTCCGTCACGCTCACCCCGATGGTGCCGGAGCGCGCCGTGCGGGCCCTGCTCGACCGCGACGCCGGCCGGGCGCTGCGCGTGGTGGGGCGCTTCGGCAAGCGCTCGGCGCCGTTCGCGTACGCGAGCTCGAAGCTGGCGGTGACGCGGTGGGCGCGCCACGCCGCGATCTCGCCGGAGTGGGCCGGCGCCGGCATCCGGGTGAACGTCCTGGCCCCCGGCATCATCGCCACCCCGCTGCTGGAGGAGCAGATGGCCCGGGGCGAGAGGGAGGCGGTCGAAGGGCTGCCGGTGCCGATCGGCGGGCGCGGCAAGCCGGCGGACGTCGGCGAGTGGGTGGCGTTCATGCTCTCGCCGGCCGCCGACTTCCTCTGCGGTTCGGTGATCTTCCTGGACGGCGGCTCGGACGCCTACTTCCGCACCGACGACTGGCCCGTCTCGACCGGCCCGGTCGGGGTGCTGCGCTACCTGCGGCGCGCCAAGGCGTGGCGGGCGCGGCGCTGACCGGCGTGGTGGAAGCAGCGCGCAATCGAGCGCGAAAGGATCTCGCGCAGTAGGTTGACGGGGTGACTGGACGGTTCCCGATCGAAGACGTCTCCCCCGTCGTCTCCTGCGGACGTTATCCGGCCCGCGCCGTCGTCGGGGAACTGGTGCCGGTGTCGGCGACCGCGTACCGCGAAGGGCACGACGCGCTCGGCTGCAACGTGGTCTGGCTCGGGCCGGACGGTCGGGCCCGTCCGTTCACCCGGATGCGGCCCGGGGAGCCCGGACGGGACCGGTGGCACGCCACCATCACCCCCGACGCGGTCGGCGAGTGGATCTTCACGGTGGAGGCGTTCAGCGACCCGTACCTGACCTGGCACAACGCGGTGACCAAGAAGATCGCCGCCGGCCAGAGCGCGGAAGACCTGACCAACGACCTGGCCGAGGGCGTACGGGTGCTGACCGCCGCCGCCGACCTGGTGCCGGCGGCGCAGCGGGCCCGGATCGAGCAGGCTGTGGCCGCCCTGGCGGACTCGACGTTGCCCCTGCCGCAGCGCAGCGCCCCGGCGCTGACCCTGGCCGATCTGCTCTGGGCGCACCCGGTGCGGGAGTTGGTCACCACCGGCGAGGAGTACCGCATCTGGGTGGACCGGGAGCGGGCTCTGTACTCCGCCTGGTACGAGTTCTTCCCCCGCTCGGAGGGGGCGATCCTGGCCACGACCGAGACACCGGCCCGCTCCGGGACCTTCGCCACCGCCACCGAACGGCTACCCGGGGTGGCGGCGATGGGCTTCGACGTGCTCTACCTGCCGCCGATCCACCCGATCGGCCGGGTCAACCGCAAGGGCCCGAACAACAGCCTGGTCGCCGGGCCGGAGGACGTGGGTTCGCCGTGGGCGATCGGCGCGGCCGAGGGCGGCCACGACGCCATCCACCCCGACCTGGGTACGCCGCAGGACTTCCGCGACTTCGTGGCCGCCGCCGCCGAACACGGCCTGGAGGTGGCGATGGACCTGGCGTTGCAGTGCGCGCCGGATCACCCGTGGGTGACCGAGCACCCGGAATGGTTCACCACCCGCGCCGACGGCAGCATCGCGTACGCGGAGAACCCGCCGAAGAAGTACCAGGACATCTACCCGCTGAACTTCGACAACGACCCCGACGGCATCCGCACGGAGATCCTGCGGGTGGTACGGCACTGGGTCGGCGAGGGCGTGAAGATCTTCCGGGTGGACAACCCGCACACCAAGCCTGTCGACTTCTGGCACTGGCTGATCTGGGAGGTCAAGCGGACCGACCCGGACGTGCTCTTCCTCGCCGAGGCGTTCACCCGACCGGCGATGATGCACGGGCTGGCCAAGGTCGGCTTCACCCAGTCGTACACGTACTTCACCTGGCGGACCTCGCCCACCGAGATGCGCGAGTACTGCGCGGAGCTGGTGGCGGCGGCCGACTACATGCGACCGAACTTCTGGCCCAACACCCCGGACATCCTGCACGAGAGCCTGCAGCACGGCGGGCCGCCGATGTTCAAGATCCGGGCGGTGCTTGCTGCGCTGCTCTCCCCCTCGTGGGGCATGTACGCCGGCTTCGAGCTGTTCGAGCACGTCGCGCGTCCGGGCGCGGAGGAGTACCTCGACAACGAGAAGTACGAGCTGCGGCCCCGGGACTGGGCGCAGGCCCAGGCGCAGGGGCGCTCCCTGGCGCCGTTCATCGCCACCCTGAACCGGGTACGCCGGGAGAATCCCGCCCTGCACCGGCTGCGCAACCTGGTCTTCCACGACATCGACAACCCTGCCCTGCTGTGCTGGTCCAAACACGACCCGGTCACCGGCAACACCGTGCTGGTGGTCTGCTCGTTCGACTCGCACACCGTGCAGTGGGGCAACACCACCCTGGACATGCCGGCGCTGGGCCTGGACTGGCACGACCGGTTCACCGTGTACGACGAGTTGACCGGGGCCGGCTACGACTGGGGGCAGCGCAACGCGGTCCGGCTCGACCCGTACCTGCATCCCGCCCACGTGCTCACCCTGCGCCGTCCAGACGCCGCCGCGTCATCCGCCGCCACGGCGATGACGGCTTCGCCCCCGCCGATCGCCACCACCGTGCCCGCCACTGCCGCCGGTCCCCGTGGCGGCACCGCCTCCGCCACGAAGGACGACGCCCGATGGACCAGCTGATCTCCGGGGAGACCCACGACCCGCACGCCGTGCTCGGTGCCCACCCGGCGAACGGCCGTACGGTGATCCGCACCCTGCGGCGGGGCGCGACCGAACTGTGCCTGCTGGTGGGTGAACAGCGGTACCCGATGACCCGGGTGCACGAGGTGGGCGTCTTCGAGGCGACCGTGCCCGGCGAGGTGCTCGACTACCGCATCGAGTGGAACGGGCAGCCGCACGACGACCCGTACCGGCACCCGCCGACCCTGGGTGAGCTGGACCTGCACCTGATCAGCGAGGGCCGGCACGAGCGGCTCTGGGAGGCCCTCGGCGCCCGCGTCCTCGACGGCGGGGTGGCGTTCACCGTCTGGGCCCCGAACGCCCGGGGCGTGCGGGTGGTCGGTGACTTCACCGGCTGGGCACCCGACGACGGCTGGCCGATGCGGTCCCTGGGCTCCACCGGCGTGTGGGAGATCTTCGTGCCCGGGGTGCAGGTGGGGGCCCGGTACAAGTACCGCATCCTCGGCGCCGACGGCTACTGGCGGGACAAGGCCGACCCGCTCGCCGGGTACGCCGAGGTGCCGCCGGCCACCGCCTCCGTGGTGCACCGCTCGACGTACAAGTGGGGCGACGCGGAATGGCTGGCGCGGCGGGCGAAGCAGCAGCCGCACCAGGAGCCGATGAGCGTGTACGAGGTGCACCTCGGCTCGTGGCGGCCCGGCCTGGGCTACCGGGAACTGGCCGAGCAGTTGGCCGCGTACGTGACGGAGCTGGGCTTCACCCACGTGGAGTTCCTGCCGGTGATGGAGCACCCGTTCGGCGGCTCCTGGGGCTACCAGGTCACCGGCTACTTCGCCCCGACCTCCCGCTTCGGTGACCCGGACGACTTCCGTCACCTGGTGGACCGGCTGCACGCCGCCGGCATCGGGGTGATCCTGGACTGGGTGCCGGCGCACTTCCCCAAGGACGAGTGGGCCCTGGCCCGCTTCGACGGCACCCCGCTCTACGAGCACCCCGACCCGCGTCGCGGCGAGCACCCGGACTGGGGCACGTACGTCTTCGACTTCGGCCGCCGCGAGGTGCGCAACTTCCTGGTCGCCAACGCGCTCTACTGGCTTGAGGAGTTCCACGTCGACGGGCTGCGGGTCGACGCGGTCGCCTCGATGCTCTACCTGGACTACTCCCGCGCCGACGGGCAGTGGGTGCCCAACCAGTACGGCGGCCGGGAGAACCTGGAGGCCATCGCGTTCATGCAGGAGACCAACGCGACGGTCTACAAGCACCACCCCGGGGTGGTGATGATCGCCGAGGAGTCCACCGCCTGGCCGGGAGTGACCCGACCGACGAGCGACGGCGGGCTCGGGTTCGGCTTCAAGTGGAACATGGGCTGGATGCACGACACCCTGCTCTACACCTCGAAGGACCCGATTTACCGGCAGCACCACCACAATCAGCTCACCTTCTCCCTGGCGTACGCCTGGAGCGAGAACTACGTGCTGCCGATCAGCCACGACGAAGTGGTGCACGGCAAGGGTTCGCTGCTGGGCAAGATGCCCGGCGACCAGTGGCAGCGGCTGGCAAACGTGCGCGTGCTGCTGGCCTACATGTGGGCGCACCCGGGCAAGCAACTGCTGTTCATGGGCTGCGAGCTGGCCGACGACCGGGAGTGGAGCGAGGAGCGCGGCCTCGACTGGTACCTGCTGCACGACCCGGCCCGGGCCGGCGTGCAACGCCTGGTCGGCGACCTCAACCGGGTCTACCGGGACACCCCCGCGCTGTGGGCGCAGGACACCTCCCCCGCCGGTTTCCGCTGGCTCGCCGGTGACGACGTCGCCAACAACACCGTCTCGTTCGTCCGGATCGCCCCCGACGGGGCGACCCTGGTCTGCGTGGCCAACTTCTCCGCCCTACCGCTGGAGGACTACCGCATCGGCCTACCGGCCGCCGGCCCCTGGGCCGAGGTCCTCAACACCGACGCCCACCCGTACGGCGGCTCCGGCGTCGGCAACCTCGGCACCGTGCACGCCGAGCCCGTCCCCTGGCACGGCCAACCCGCCTCGGTGTCGCTGCGCGTCCCCCCACTCGGCGCCCTCTGGCTCCGCCCGGCGTAGAACGGGCACCGCGGCGGACTCAGACCAGGCCGGCGCCGCGGAGCAGGGTCCAGAGGCCGGCGCCGTCGGGGGCGGAGAGCCACTTCTGGCCTATCGGGCCCTCGGTCGGCTGGTCGTGCGGGACCGGCAGGCTGCCGGCGAGCACGGACTGGGCGGGCGAGAGGCGGCGGACCGCCACGGCGGCCACGTTGTCCGGGTGGGCGGCGGCGAACTCGCGGTAGATCTCCGGGTCGTGCTGGCCGTCGTCGCCGACGAGCAGCCAGCGTACGTCGGGGAACTCCTTGGCCAGCCGGGCCAGGGTGGCCCGCTTGTGTTCCCGGCCGCTGCGGAACCAGCGGTCCTGGGTGGGACCCCAGTTGGTGAGCAGCAGCGGTCCCGCCGGGTAGAGATGCCGGGACAGGAAGCGGGTGAGGGTCGGGGCGACGTTCCAGGCGCCGGTGGACAGGTAGAACACCGGTGCGCCGGGGTGGGCGGTGACCAGCCGCTCGTACAGCACGGCCATGCCGGGCACGGCGGCGCGGGCGTGCTCGTCGAGCACGAACGTGTTCCAGGCGGCGAGCAGCGGGCGGGGCAGCGCGGTCACCATGACCGTGTCGTCGATGTCGGAGAGGATGCCGAAGCGGACCTCGGGGTCCAGGATGCGTACCGGTGCCTCGACCGGTTCGGCGTCGGGCATGCTCAGCCGCACCGAGCCCCAGCCGGGGGGCAGGTCCGCCTCGACTGTGGTGTCGATGAAGCCGCTGCGGTCGGCCTGCGCCTCGTGCACCACCCCACCGGTCTCGATGGTCACCGTGACGTGCTTGGCCGGCAGGGTGGTGAAGCTGCGCCAACCTCGGACCTTCTCCAGCCGCCCGCGTTGCCGGGTGTCCGGCCGGCCCAGCAGCACCCGGCACATCACCCGCGCCCAGCCGGGCGCGCCGTAGCCGGTGTAGGCGATGATGTTGGTCCGCCAGCCCGTCCGCCGCAGGCGGCGTTCGACCAGCTTGTGCACGGCGTCCTCGATCCGCGCGGCCCGATGCAGGTTCGGTATGGCCAACTGGCCTGCGGGTGTGGATGGCACGTCTGCAACCCTGCCACACCCCGCCGACCTCGGCCACGCGAGACCCGGGCTTCTTGATCGTCTCCGTTCGGGCCGGCCTGCGAGCACGGCAGCAGCGGGAATGAAGACGATCAAGGGCAACCGCGCCCGGGGCGGCTGCCCAGCGTGAAACACTCCGGTCGGGACGACGACGGGGGCGATGGTCGTGCCACAGGCAGAGTCGCGAGCACAGCGACGGCGCGGGCGGTGGCAGCCACGGCTGGACCGGCCCGCCCTCGTCGCGCTGATCCTCGGCGTGCTCGGGGTCGGCTACCGGTTGTATCTGGTGCTGAACACCGTGCCGGTGGCCAACAGTGACGAGGCGACCTTCGGGCTGGCCGCCCTGCACATCGCCCAGGGCCGGGAACATCCGGTCTTCCTGTACGGCCAGCGCTACATGGGCATGCTGCAGTCCTACCTGGCGGCGCCCCTGCTCGCGGTGACCGGGCCGAGTTGGCCGGCGCTGCGGCTGCCGGTGCTCGCGCTCTACGCGTTGTTCCTCTGGTTGATCCACCGGCTGACCCGGCGGATCGGTTCACCGTGGTTCGCCACCGCGATCGTCGGTCTGCTGGCGCTCGGCTCCGAGCGGGTCATCCGCGACCAGGTGACGACGGTCGGCGGTCGGCCGGAGGTCAAGGTCGCCGTACTGGTGATGCTGCTGATCGTGGTGGGGTTGGCCCGCGGCACGGTGCGGCACCGCCGGTGGGCCGTCGGCGGCTTCGGGTTGCTCGCCGGGCTGGCCCTGTGGTCGGACTGGCTGATCGCGCCGTACCTGGCGGTGGCCGGGGCGGCCCTGCTCTGGGTGCTGCGCCGGGAACTGCTCGGTGGGGCCGGTCTGCTGCTGGTCGTCGGGTTCGGCGTCGGGATCGCCCCGATGATCCGCGACAACCTGGTGGCCCCGACCGGGCAGGATTCCCTCTCGGTGCTGGGCCGTATCAGCGGCGCGCAGGGACCGTCCCCGACGTGGGGCCAACGGCTCGACGGCGGGCTGCTGGAGGGGGTGCCGCTGGCCGCCGGGCTGTGCCCGATGACCGGCTGTGCCGGCTGGCAGGAGTGGTTCGGCCTGCTCTACCCGGTGCTGCTGGTCGTCGCGGTGGTGCTCGCCGGGCTCGCGTACCGCCGCCGGGTCGGACGGGGTGAGCGGGTGGTGGCGGTGGTGCGTCTCGCCCTGCTCGTCGGCGCGGCGGCGACCCTGCTGGCGTACGTGCGCAGTTCGCTCGCCGCGACGGATCCGCTGGGTAACGCCCGCTACCTGTCGGTGCTGCAACTGTCGCTACCGGCGGTGCTGTGGCCGCTGTGGGTGGCGGCGGCGGCGTGCGCGCGCGGCACGGTCGGCGCTGCCGGTCGGCTCGTCGGCGCGCTGGCGACCGCGCTGCTGGCCGCGTTGGCGGCGACGTCGCTGGTGGTCACCGTGCTGTTCGCCACCGTCGGCGCGGCGCCGGGCCGGGTGGAGGAGCGGCAGTCCCGCCAACTCGCGGACACGGTCCGTGCGGCCGGGCTGCGCGAGGTGTACGGCGAGTACTGGACCTGCAACCGGCTGGTCTTCAACACCGGCGAGCAGGTGGTCTGTGGTGTGCTCGACGGTGACCTGCATCCGGGGCAGAACCGCTACCCGGCGTACTGGTGGCGGTTGGCTCGCGCCTCGCGGCCCGGCTACGTGCTGGAGGCCGGCGGGTCGGCGGAGCGACGCCTGCGGGAGTTGCTCGGCGACGGAGCGGACGCCGCGTTGCTGGCCGAGGTCGGCGACTTCCGCGTCTACCACCCGCCGACGCCGCTGCGGCCGTGGCGGTGAGCCGGGTCGTACGCTGGCCGGACCCCCGGCGCGGATGGTGCGGTCCGGGACGTCGAGGAGTCTGTCGATGCTCATCCTGCTGCCGCCCTCGGAGGGCAAGGCCGAGGCCGGCGCCGGTCGCCGCCTGGACCTGACCAAGCTCTCGCTGCCGGAGCTGAACCCCGTCCGCGAACAGGTGCTGGCCGCGTTGCTGACGCTCAGCGCGGGGCCGGCGGAGGCGGCGTTGGCCGCGCTCGGGCTCGGCAGCGGCCAGCACGGTGAGCTTCGCCGCAACGCCCGCCTGGAGCGGGCGGCCACCGCACCGGCGGGCCGGATCTACACCGGGGTGCTCTACGAGGCGTTGGACCTGGCCACCCTCCCGGCGGCGGCACAGCGCGCGGCGGCCCGGCAGGTGCTGATCTCCTCCGGCCTGTGGGGGGCGGTCCGGTTGACCGACCGCATTCCGCCGTACCGCTGCCCCATCGGGGCCCGGTTGCCCGGCGTCGCCGCGCTGCCCGCGCTCTGGCGGCCGGTGTTGGGTCCGGCGCTGACCTCGGCGGCGGGTGCCGGGCCGGTGCTCGACCTGCGCTCCGGTGCCTACGCCGCCGCCTGGACGCCGCGCGGCGAGTTGGCCGAACGCACCGTCACCGTCCGGGTGCTGCACGAACGGGAGGTCGACGGGACACCGGTGCGTTCGGTGGTGAGTCACTTCAACAAGGCCACGAAGGGTCGACTGGTGCGGGATCTGCTGCTGCACGGCGTCCGCCCGCGCAGCGCCGACGCGCTGGTGGGGGCGCTACGCGACCTGAAGTACACGGTGTGCGAGCAGCCCTCGGCAGCGGGACGGCCACGGCAGATCGACGTTGTCGTGTCGGCGCTGTAACCAGCCGCAAGATTTCCTCAAGGCTGGGCCGGATCGGTACCACGGCAGGGCGTCTCGGGTCACCGTAATGACACCCGACACCACGAGGAGGCCCTCCGGGTGGTTGCCGAACCGATTCTGCTCGACCGACCCCGCTCGCCGTCGACCCTGCCGCCGCTGGACTGGACGACCCTGGCCGACGCCTTCGAAGCAGCCTGCCTGCTGCGCTGCATGCCGCCGCCGGCCACGCCCGGTCAACGCCACGCCGGGCGGCGTGCCAGCCTGCCCACCGCGATCGAGTTCAACCGGGAGGAGGCGGCCCGGCGTACGCGACAACTGCTGGACCGGCTCGGCATCCCGGTACAGCACGAGTTGGCCGTCGGCGGCCTGCGTCGCCGCTACGAGTTGCACCGGCTGCACGTGGCCCGTGACGCGCGATCCGACTACACGGCGCTGATGGAGAACGGCTGGCACCGGGGCCGACGGGAACTGCTCGGCGGCCCGGCGCCGGGCGCCTCGACGGCACGCCGTCAGTGGCGCACCCGGTTGGCCTCCGCCGCCTGGCGGGCCGCGCTGCTGGCCGGTGGACGGCACGTGCGCCGGCACATCCTCGGGGTACGGATCACCGACCGGGAACTGGCCGCCGTACTGGTCCGTGGCGCCGCCCTGCTCGACGTACCGGCGCTGCTGCGCGCCGGCACCGGCTGTTACCTGGTCAGCGTCGCCCATGGCCCGGACCGCGACCGGATTCTGCACCATGCCGGTGAGGAGGTGGCGCACCGCCCGGTCGCCTGAGTAAACGACCCGGTCAGGGCAGACTGCACCGCGATTGGGACGAACTCCGCCCCCCTGGGGTTGCGCCGCAGGGGTCCGGCGGCGCACAGTGCTGCCCGTGACCCGTACCCGGTTTGCTGCCCGAGACCGGCGGCCCGTCGCCAGCGCCGTCGTCCTGGTCGCCGTGCTGCTGATCCTGCCCAGCAGCCTCAGCGCCTGCCGGGACGATCCCGACGACACGGTACGCATCCGCATCGCCACCGGCAGCCCGACCGCCGTCTACCACGCCTTCGGCACGTCGCTGGCCGCCATCCTGAACCGGGAACTGCCGAACGTACGCGCTGAGGTGTTGGTCACTGCCGCCTCGGTGGAGAACGTCCGGCTGCTCAAGGCCGGCGAGGTCGAACTCGGGTTCACCCAGGCCGACGTGCTGCCGGCCTACCCGGGGCCGGATCCGCCGGTGGTGGCGGTCGCCCGGGTCTACGACGACCTGTTGCACCTGGTCACCACCGCCGCCAGCCCGATCCGCAAGCTGACCGACCTGGCGGGTCGGCGGGTGTCCATCGGCGCGGCCGGTTCCGGTACGGAGATCACCGTCAACCGGCTGCTCACCGTGGCCGGGCTGGACGACGCCGGGCTGCACCGGGTGCAGCTCGGTCTGGACGACTCGGTGAGCGCGTTGCGCCGCGGTGAGATCGACGCCTTCTTCTTCTCTGGTGGCCTGCCGGTGCGGGCCGTGGTCCAGTTCGTCGAGGACACTCCCGCCCGCCTCGTCGACCTCGGCGAGTGGACGGTGCCGCTGCGCCGGGGCAACCGGGAGGTGTACGTGCCCCGGGACATACCCCGGTCGGTGTACGGCATGGACCCGGTCACCGCCGTGGCCAACCCCAACTACCTGCTGGTCCGGGCCGACCTGCCGGAGGACCTGGTCCGTCAGGTGACCCGCCTGCTGATGGAACGCCGCGCCGAGTTGGCCGAGGCGCACCCGGCAGCCGGGCGGATCAGCGCCCGGTCGGCGATCGCCACCCCGCCGCTGCCGCTGCATCCGGGTGCCGCCGAGTACTACCGCGACAGCAAACCCTGACCGGGCCGGTCAGCCGGATCGCACAGCCGACTCCAGTTCGGCGCGCGGGCCGCCGGCAGCGGGTGGCACGTCGAGGTCCGACGACTCGGCCGAGGTGGACGGCTCGTCGGGGGCCGGGAACCACAGCGTGGCGACCAGTCCGCGGGGCGAGTTCGGGTGCATGGTGAGGCGACCGTCGGAGGCGTCGACGAGCACCGCGGCGATTGTCAACCCCAGTCCCGCGCCGTCGACGTTCTGCACCTCCGGAGCCCGCCAGAACCGCTCGGTGGCCTGGCCGAGCTGACTGGGGGTCATGCCGGGGCCGGTGTCGCGTACCTCCAGCACGCAGCCTTCGTCGCGGGCCGTGACGGTCACCGTCACCTCGCCGCCCGCGCCGCTGAACTTCACCGCGTTGTCGATCAACGCGTCGAGGGCCTGGTCGATCGCGGTCGGCACGGTCCGGGCGTAGACCGGGGCCGGGCCGGTGGTCAGCCGCAGCGTCACCGACCGGTACCGGGCCAGCGGCTCCCACGCCGCCACCCGGGACTCGGCCACCTCCACCGCGTCCACTGTCACCCGCTGGTTCTCCCGGCGCTCGGCCCGGGCCAGGGTGAGCAGGCCGTCCAGCAGCAGGGTCAGCCGGTCGGTCTCCTCCAGCGCGAGCTGGTGTTCGGCGCGACCCTGCTCGTCGGTCAGGCTCGGCCCGAGTTCCTCCACCCGCAGCCGCAACGCGGTAAGCGGGTTGCGCAGCTGATGGCTGGCGTGGGCGACGAACGCCCGTTGCCGGTCCATCACGTCGGACACCACGTCGGCCATGTGGTTGAAGCTCGCCGCCAGGCGACGCAGCTCCGGCGGGCCGAGGCGGTGCTGTACGCGGGCGCCCCGGTCCCCCTCGGCGATCTCGTGGGTCACCGCGTCGAGTTCGGTGATCGGGCGCAGCACCCAGCCGGCCAGCCCGAACGCGGTTAGTACGCAGGCCAGCACGGCGACCAGGCCGGTGCCGGCCAGCAGCAGCCACCAGGTCGTCACCGTACGACGGACTCCGTCGGACGGACTGGCGGTGATCACCGCCCCGAGGACCTCGCCCCCGTCGTTGATCGGCACCGCCACCACGATCG
Organism: Verrucosispora sp. ts21; assembly: GCF_002879555.1. NCBI lineage: Bacteria > Bacillati > Actinomycetota > Actinomycetes > Micromonosporales > Micromonosporaceae > Micromonospora > Verrucosispora sp. ts21. Next base: position 79,097 of record NZ_PNOZ01000011.1, read on the forward strand.
GATCGTCCACCCACGGCCAGACCGCGTCGGGTCGGCTGGTCTGCTGCCCGGACAACGCGACGTCAAGCGCCTCCCGGGTGCCCAGGGTCCACTGCCAGCCCGGCGACGGGATCACCGCCGCACCGTCCCGGTCGACCACCGCCGCGTTGATGCTGTACAGCCCCTCGTAGCTGGTCAGTTCGCTGTCGAGCGGGCCGGTCGTGCCGTCGCGCAACGCCGGCCCGGCCAACGAGGCGAACCGGGTGGCGTCGGCGATCCGGTCGGCCCGGATCCGGTCGGTCTCCCGGGTGGCAAGCGTCATCGCCAGTGGCGTCCCCAACGCCACCAGCACCAGCACCATCAGCAGCAGATAGCTGATCACCAGGCGGCGTCGCACACCCGGCCCCTCACTCGGCCCGTAGCCGGTAACCGACGCCGCGGACGGTCTCCACCAGGCGTGGGTCGCCCAGCTTGCCGCGCAGCGAGCCGACGTGCACCTCGACGGTGTGCCGGTCGGCGAAGGTGGTGCCCCAGGCGTCGAGCAGGATCCGGTCCCGGGGGACGGCGACGCCGGGTTGCCGGGCCAACGAGAGCAGGACGTCGAATTCCTTGCGGGTCAGCGACACCGGCTCGCCGGCCACGGTGACCGTACGCGCCGACACGTCCACGCGGATCTTCCCGACCTCGATCAGGCTACGGTGCGGCGTGGCGTGTGAGGCCCGCCGCAGCACCGCCTCGATCCGGGCCTGCAACTCCACCATCGAGAAGGGTTTGACGACGTAGTCGTCGGCGCCGATCCGCAGGCCGAGGACCCGGTCGCGTTCCTCACCACGGGCGGTCACCGCGATGATGCCGAGTTGGTTGCTGCGCCGACGCAGTTCCCGGCACAGGTCGGTGCCGTCCCCGTCGGGCAGGGTCAGGTCGAGCAGCACGAGGTCGCACGGGGCGGCGGAGAGAGCGGCGGCGACGGTGGCGGCGTGCTCCACGTCGTACCCACGCCGGTGCAGGGCCGACGACAGGGCACCGGCCACCCGGCGGTCGTCCTCGACCAACAGGATCCGCACCTGGCCTCCCATCAGGTCTGCTCCGCGCCGGAACGGTTCCGGTTGATGGTGGCAGAAGACCGGCCGGGGTGACAGGCCTGGGGGCGGTTGACCCGTGCTCAGAGACCGAAGACCTCGTCGGAGGTGGCGTCGCGTACCCCGTCGACGAAGCCTTTGAAGGCGGGGTCGTCGTGGCTGGCGGGCACCGTGGTGACGATCTCGCCGGTCGCCTGGGTGACCGCGTCGACAAGCGGCGGGAAGTCGATCTCGGCGTCGGCGAGGGTGTCGTCGTCGGCCTCGCCGAGGTTGATCACGTGCTGCACGTCCTCGGCGGGCGTCGCCGGATCGTCGGCCCAGTCGGTTCCGCAGCGGTAGCACTCGTCGTAGAGCGCGCGCTGACTGTCCGTCCAGTCCTCGTGGTAGCTCTCCATGCCCACCTCCCGTGTGCGACGGCCTGCCCTGTGAGCATGCCCGTCCCGACGGCGGATCGGGCGGGTACCGCACAAGCCACCGCCGGCCACGCGAATTTCGGTCCGGCTCCGCCCGGCGACGGGCTCGGCCGGAGCCGGTCACTGCCGGACCATGCAGGTCACCGCGTTGGGGTGCACGGGCGGCTCGGCGGGCCGCTCGGCGACCATGGTGTAACCGGCCCGCTCACCGGTACGCAGGGCGTAGCGGTTCTGGCTGTAGAAGCAGATCGTCCCCACGTCCAGCCGTTGCAGCGCGGCGATCACGTCGTCACGTTCCGGCCGCTCCACCCTCGGGCCCCCGTTGGCGAACTTGGTCAGCAGCAGCCGGTCCTGCGAGAACTGCGAGTTGATGTCGTACTCGACCAGGAAGAAGTCGCGGGGCAGCACCACTCGGGGTGCGCTGCTCATCACCGGGATGGTCCGCATGATGCTCGCCGGGGCGAGCACCAGGCCGTCCGGACGGTCGAGATCGATGATGAACTGCGCGATGGCCTGCCGCTGCGGCCGGATCTTCCAGGTCGGCTCCTCGTGCACCAGCACACCGCTGCGTTCGTCCCACATCGGCACGGCGTAGACGGCGAACGAGGTCACCATCGCGGCGGCCAGCACCACACCGACCACGGCCCGCACCACGCGCAGCCGGGTGGGCAGCCAGACGGTGCAGAGCAGACCGATCAACGCCGGGACGGCCAGCAGCCAGGGAACCCGCCAGAGCACCACCGAGATGCCGGTGACCGCGCTGAGCCACTCCAGCACCCCGGGCACCAGCAGGACGCTCAGCGTCAGCGCACCGCCGGCCGCGAGCAGCGCCGGAGTACGACGGCGGGCCAGCAACGGACCACACCACAACGCGAGCCCGCCGATCACGCCCACGATGCCGATCTCGAAGGTCCGCCGGTAGGTGTGCGCGGCGTCGTAGAAGTTGACGTCCGCCGCCGCCTCGTTGGCGGACGTGCCGATCAGCAACTGGGTGATGACCACCGCCCCGACCGGGTAGGCCAACGCGGCGACCCCCGCGATCAGCGCAGACTTCCAGCGCCCCACCAGCAGCATCATCAGGGCCGCCCCACCGACCAGCATCGGCAGGATGATCGCCGCGGTGGTGGTGAGCCCGATCGCGGTGATCGACAGGGCGACGATGAGCACCAGGTTCCGCTTGGAGCGGTCGTCGAACCAGCGGGTCAGGTAGAGCCACATCAACGGCACGACCGCGGAGACGAACATGCCCTTGCCCTGGTACAGGCGGGGCAGGTGGAAGGTGCCCAGCGCCGCGTCCGGGCCGCAGACCAGCGCCAGGAAGGTGACGGCCACGGTGAAGGCGAGCACCGGACGGCGCGGCGCCCACCGCTGCACCAGGCGCCACAGCGCCAGTACCGCGAGGACGGCCAGGACGGGCAGCAGCAGGTACCAGGTGGCCGAGGCGGCCGGGATGCCGAAGAAGCGGGCGAGTGCTCCGGCGAAGACCTCGATGCTGGCGACCGGGGGCTGCGAGGCCATCGCCGGGAGCACATTCTCGCTGAACAGGAAGTCGTTGAGGGGCACGATGTCGCGCTCGGCCACCCAGACCGAGCGGCCCACGTAGTAGATGTCGTCGGGGGTACTACGGGCCAGGTAGAGCGAGGCGACCGCGGCCAGCCCGGCGATCAGCAGCGCGTACACCGACTGCCAGGCCTTCGGCGCCGGGACGTCCGTCGGGGTCGGCGGGGTGGCCCGCCAGGTCTGCCAGGTCAGCAGCACCGCACCGACCGCCGCCACGAGCCCGGCGGAGCCGGGAACCCACCAGGAGATGCCCGCACCGGCCGGGGTGCCGGCCAGCCCGGCCGTGATCGCGGCGACGGTGCCGACCAGCAGGGTCAGCACCGTCCCCCACCGCTGCGCCACACCCACCCAGCCGGCCCGGTCGACGGTCGAGGCCGCCGGCACCGACGCCCCGGCCGCGCGGGAGGCAGGTGCAGCATCCGAGGCGACTTCGACCACGCCGTCCGGACCGGGTCCGGGGTCGGAGGCATCCTCGGCCACGGCGTCCGGACCGGTTTCAGCATCCGAGGCGTCCTCGGCGTCCGGATCGGAGTCAGGGTCGGAGGTGGCGTCCGGGTCGGAGTCAGAACCCGGGGTCGCGCGTCGGCGTCGCAGGCGCAGGCCGAGCCGGAGCAGGACGGCGAGCACGGCCAGCACCGATCCGACGACCAGCCAGATGCGCAGCGTCAGCGACGGGGCGAGGCCCAACGGGAGGGCCGCGTGGTAGAGCAGCGTGAAGAGCGCGAACGCCAGCACGGCGCAGTCGGTCAGCAGCGCGGGTATCGCCGCGATGCCGGCGCGGACCCCGTCGAGCACGGCCCGGATCCGGTTGCGGTGCACCGGTGCCGGTTCGGCCGGTTCGTCAGTCGCAGCCGGTCTGGTTGCGGCGACGGCGACGGAGTGGTCGGTCATCGACACGAGCGTCCTTGTCGTCGTACGGGCGGGTGCGGCTCAGGCGGGCAGGGTTCGTCGCGGCAGCCACCGTGCCGGGCGAACGCCACCGAGGGTAGTAGCCGGCTCCCTGGGACCGGTGGTGGCGGCGCCGGTCCGGGCCCGGGTGGCGGGCCACAGCGAGCAGCCATACCCCGGACCGGTCCAGCTCAACCCGATGTCGGCGAGGCTCGCTGACGGGGTACGGCGTCCACGGCGCCCAGCGCCCGCGCCACCGAATCCACCAGGCCCTCCAGGTAACTGTCGGTCACGGGGGTACGGGCGATGGCCAGCCGCCAGTACAGCGGCCCCACGATCAGGTCCACCGCCGCGTCCGGATCGGTCGTGGCCGGCAACTCGCCCCGGTCCACGGCACGAGTGATCAGCCGACCGGCGACCTCCTGCTGCCGGGCCCGCAGCACCTGCTGGAGCGTCTCGTCGATCGTCGGGTTGCGGGCGGCCTCGGCGAGCAGGTCCGGGATGATCTGCGCGGCCAGCGGGTGCCCGAGCGCGTGTGCCACCACCTGGAACAGCAGGGCGAGATCGCCGCGCAGGCTGCCGGTGTCCAGGGCGGGCAGGCGCGCCCCGGCGGCGGCGGTGACCACCTCCAGGACCAGGTCGAGCTTCGAGTTCCAGCGGCGATAGATTGCCGTCTTGCTGACTCCGGCGCGGCGGGCCACCGCCTCGATGGATAGTCGGCCGTAGCCGACCGCGGCGAGTTCCTGCATCAGGGCCCGGCGGATGGCCGTGGTGATGTCTCCACGAAGCACCGCCGCACCGGCCGGCGCCCGCCTCTTCCCGGTCGTCACCTGGGACTCTTCTCGGCTGTCACGCAGGACAATGTACCGCAACGACGGTACGGTTGCGTCCCGACGTATTTCGGACTAATGTCCACGCAGCGGCGAGGCGGCGCTCCGGGTACGAACACGCTAGATTCCATCGTCGCGAACGCACCCGCCGGCTCGACAAGATCGGAGCGCCCATCCCTATGGCCAACACCACGCTGGCCGATCCCGACTCCGGCCTTCCCCCTGCGCAGCTGGCCGCCCGGCACGGGCTGCGCATGGCCGGTCAACGCCCCTCCCTGGGCACCTACAGCCGCCAGCTCTGGCGCTACCGGCACTTCATCACCGCGTACGCCAATGCGAAGCTGGCGGCCTCGTTCAGCAACGCCCGCCTCGGGCAGCTCTGGCAGGTGCTCACCCCGCTGAGCAACGCGGCGGTCTACTACCTGATCTTCGGTCTGGTGCTCCAGCAGAGCCGGGGGATGGACAACTTCATCGCCTACCTGACCGCCGGGCTGTTCATCTTCAACTTCACCCAGACCAGCGTGCAGCAGGGCACCCAGGCGATCAGCGGAAACCTGGGGCTGATCCGCGCCCTGCACTTCCCTCGGGCCAGCCTGCCGCTGGCCATCACCATCACCCAGTTCCAGCAGCTGCTCGGCTCGATGGTGGTGCTGATCGCCATCGTGCTGATCACCGGCGAGCCGATCACCCTGATGTGGCTGATGCTGGTGCCGGCGGTGCTGCTCCAGACGGTGTTCAACGCCGGGCTGACCATGACGGTGGCGCGGCTGGGCGCCAAGGCCACCGACCTCAAGCAGGTGATGCCCTTCATCCTGCGGACCTGGATGTACGGCTCCGGTGTGCTCTACAGCGTCGAGCTGTTCGCCGAGAACCTGCCGGGCTGGGCCACCGCCATCGTGCAGTTCAACCCGATGCTTGTCTACATCGAGCTGGCCCGCGTGGCGCTGCTGGAGAACACTCCCCTGCTCAACGACTCCCTGCCGCTGACCTGGCTGGTCGCGATCGGCTGGTCGCTCGTGATGGGCCTCGGGGGCTACCTTTACTTCTGGCGCGGCGAACAGGAGTACGGCCGTGGTTGATCACCTCGCGATGTCCAACGACGTGACGGTGACCCTGCCCCGGATCCAGGATCGGATCCCGACGGTGGTGGTGGACGACGCGCACGTCGTCTACCGGGTGCACAAGGGCGCCGCAGGCAGCCACAGCCCGGTGGCCGCGCTGCGGCGGCTGGTGACCCGCACCTCCACACCGAACGTGCGGGAGGTGCACGCGGTGCGGGGTGTCACCTTCACCGCGTACCGGGGCGAGGCGATCGGGCTGATCGGCACCAACGGCTCCGGCAAGTCGACCCTGCTGCGGGCCATCGCCGGGTTGCTGCCGGTGGAGCGGGGCGCGGTCTACACCGAGGGCCAGCCGTCCCTGCTCGGGGTGAACGCCGCCCTGCTCAACGACCTGTCCGGCGAGCGCAACGTCACACTCGGCTGCCTGGCCATGGGCATGTCCCCGGCCGAGGTGCAGCGCCAACTGCCGGAGATCATCGAGTTCTCCGGGATCAACCAGCGGGGTGACTTCGCCTCGCTGCCGATGCGCACCTACTCCTCCGGCATGTCGGCCCGGCTGCGGTTCTCCATCGCCGCCGCCAAGCAGCACGACGTGTTGCTGATCGACGAGGCCCTGGCCACCGGTGACAAGCGGTTCCGCAAGCGCAGCGAGGCGCGGGTGCGGCAGCTGCGGGAGAACGCCGGAACGGTGTTCCTGGTCAGCCACCAGCTCTCCTCGGTACGCGACACGTGTGAGCGGACAATCTGGCTGGAATCCGGAGTCATCAAGATGGATGGCCCCACCGATGAGGTATTGAAGGCATACGAGGCGTTCACCAGCGGGAAGTAGAGTTTCGGTGAATGTTCGGCATCGTTCGGGCGACAGCGCCGCGCCCGAACGATGCCCACCCGCGTTATCGTTCATCCCGTCGCATCGTCGACAACACCTTCCGTTCACACAACCCCCCACCGCCATGCACCGAGAGTGAGGACCGGCAATGACGCAGGACCAGACCACCGATTCGGGCACCACGCCGCAGAACACGGCGCCGTGGCGACCCTCACGGACGGTGGCCGTGGTGCTGGCCGGCGGCACCGGTACCCGGCTCGGCCTCGGCATCCCCAAGCAGCTGCTGAAGATCGCCGGTAAGCCGATCATCGAGCACACCCTGGCCGTCTTCGAGGCCGCACCGGAGATCGACGAGATCATCGTGCTGATGGCCAGCGGGCACGTCGCCGAGGCGCAGCAGATCGTGACCAAGGCCGGCTTCCGCAAGGTCACCAAGGTCATCGAGGGTGGCGACACCCGCAACGCCACCACCCGCATCGCCCTGGACGCGGTCGGTGAGCAGGACTGCAACATCCTCTTCCACGACGCGGTACGGCCCCTGCTCAGCGGCCGGATCGTGCGGGAGTGCGTGAACGCCCTCTGGACGTACTCGGCGGTCGACGTGGCCATCCCGTCGGCCGACACGATCATCCAGGTCGACGAGAACGAGTGCATCACCGACATCCCGGTGCGCTCCACGCTGCGCCGGGGGCAGACCCCGCAGGCGTTCCGCTCCAGCACCATCCGGGAGGCGTACCGGCGGGCCGCCGGTGACCCGAACTTCGCCGCCACCGACGACTGCGGTGTGGTGCTGCGCTACCTGCCCGAGGTGCCGATCAAGGTGATCGACGGCTCGGACGAGAACATCAAGGTCACCCACCCGGTCGACGTGCACCTGGCGGACAAGCTCTTCCAGTTGGCCGCCGCCAAGGTGCCCCGCCTGGCCGACCAGCGCACCTACAGCGACGAGGTCGCGGGCCGCACGATCGTCGTGTTCGGCGGCAGCTACGGCATCGGCCACGACCTGACCGAACTGGCCCGCCGCTACGGCGCCCAGGTCTTCCCGTTCAGCCGCTCCAGCACCGGCACCCACGTCGAGCGCCCGGCCGACGTCGAGGCCGCCCTGAAGACGGCCTTCGAGGCCACCGGGCGGATCGACTACGTGGTGGTCACCGCCGGCATCCTGGAGAAGGGCGCGCTGGCCGAGATGGACCAGGAGACCATCGACCGGGTGCTCCAGGTCAACTTCGTCGGCCCGGTCACGGTCGCCCGGCAGTCGCTGCCCTACCTTCAGCACACCAAGGGCCAGCTGCTGCTGTACACCTCCAGCTCGTACACCCGGGGTCGGGCGGACTACGCGCTCTACTCGGCGACCAAGGCGGCCCTGGTCAACCTCACCCAGGCGCTGTCGGACGAGTGGGCCGAGCTGGGCGTACGGGTCAACGTCATCAACCCCGAGCGGACCGCCACCCCGATGCGGACCAAGGCGTTCGGCACCGAGCCCGAGCACACGCTGCTCGCCGCCGAGATCGTCGCCCAGGCCTCGTTGGACGTGCTCGTCTCGGAGCTGACCGGCCAGGTGATCGACGTGCGCCGCTCCCCGGGCGAGGCGCCGACCCCTGTCGTGCCGGCCCAGGGCAGCCGGTCGACCAGCACCACCCCCGTCGGCTGACCGACGCACGACGACCGCGGAAGGCAGCACCGAGATGCGTGGTGACCTGGTCAGGAAACTGGCCGCCCGGGGCCTGGCCACCGGTGCGGCAGTCCTGGCGTTCATCGTGGTCGCGCTCACCGGCGCGACCACCTGGGGGCTCGCGCTCTCGGTGCTCGCCCTCGCCGCCACGGTCTGGGAACGTCGGGTGCGCCCCGGGGCGGACAGCGGTGCGGAAACCACACTGATCGCGGCCGGGGTGCTTGTCGGTTACGCCCGGCAGCTCGACGCCGGCTTCGACCCGGCCCTGGCCGGTACCGCGTTGATCCTGCTGGGGCTGATGGCGCTCACCGGCCCGCTGCGCGACGCGGGGAACCTGGAGCTCCGCACCGCCAACCTGCCGGTACGCACCTGGGTGCCGCAGGTCACCGCCCGCCTCGGTGACCTGGTCGCCGCCCTGCTCGCGGTGTTGGCGCTTGCCGCACTGGCGGCGCTGCCCGCTGTCGTCGCCCTGGCGGCGAGCCTGCTGGCCGGTGGGGCCGTCGGCGCGGTCGCCGTCAAACTGGTCCAGCGGCGGTTGCGTCCCGCCTCTGGTGGCTCCCCGGTGACCCGGGAGCTACGCCGGCACCAGCCGGAGTTCCTGCTCTACTTCTCCGCCCCGCCCGGGTCCGAGTACCAGGTCACCATGTGGCTGCCGTACCTGGAGCGGATCGGACGGCCGTTCGTGGTGATGCTGCGGGAGCCGGACGCGCTGCCGGTCATCGCGGCGGCGACCACCGCTCCGGTGCTCTACTGCCCCACCCTGCGCAGCATGGACGAGGTGCTGGTGCCGAGCCTGCGCGCGGCGTTCTACGTCAACCACGGCGCCAAGAACAGCCACTGCCTGCGCTTCACCCAGCTCACCCACATCCAGTTGCATCACGGCGACAGCGACAAGGCCTCCAGCGCCAACCCGGTGTCGGCGATCTTCGACCGGATCTTCGTCGCGGGTGAGGCGGCCATCGACAGGTACGCCCGGGCCGGGGTGGACATCCCGGCCGACAAGTTCGTGGTGGTCGGCCGGCCCCAGGTCGAGGCGATCGAGGTGCGCACCGGCCCGGTCCGTCGCCTGCCGAACCCCACGGTGCTCTACACCCCCACCTGGACCGGGCACCACGCCGACGCCGACTACTGTTCCCTGCCGTTCGCCGAGGCCCTGCTGACCCGGCTGCTCGACCGGGGGGCCACGGTGATCGTGCGGCCCCACCCGTACACCGCCCACAACCCGGCCTCGGCCCGCCAGTTGGGGCGGCTGCACGACCTGCTGGCCGCCGACCGGGCCCGCACCGGTCGCCCGCACCTGTTCGGTGCCGCCGCCGGCGCGCTGACCCTGGCCGAGTCGGTGAACCGCGCGGACGCCCTGATCTCCGACGTCTCCGGGGTGGTGTCCGACTGGCTGCACTCCGGCAAGCCGTACGCGGTCACCGACACCGGGGTCGACGGCGACCGGTTCCTGGAACGGTTCCCGCTGGCCGCCTCCGGCTACGTCCTGCGTCGGGACCTGGCCGAGGTGGACGAGGTGCTGACCCGACTGCTGGACACCGACCCCCTGGCCGAGGCCCGGTGGGCCACCCGCCGCCGGTACCTGGGGGACTTCCCGACCGAGACGTACGCCGAGGGGTTCCTGACCGCCGCCCGGCGCGAACTGGACCCGCACTGGGCCGCCCCGGCCCCCCGGTCCGCCAGCGACGCCCCGTTCTCCCCCGCCACCTGAGCGATGCCGCCGCCGGGTACCGGCCCGGCGGCTGGCTCAGTGGACACTGTGGATGGTGCCCGACGGTCGCTCGCGACACTGTGCTCCAATGAATGCCATGATTCTCCAGCGCGTCGTCGCCGTCGTTCTGCTGCTGTACTGCTTCGTCGGGATGGTCCTCTCGCGCATGTACCCGTTCATGGACGACTGGCCCGAACTGGCGGAGACGGCGATCGCGATCAGCAGCGCAGTGGCAGGAGTGCTCGGGGTGGTCCTGTGGTTACGCAAGTCCCCCGACCAGGTCTCCCCCGAGCAGGCCGGCGACGGCGAACGCTCCTGACCGGGACCGGTCACCCGACGGCGTCGAGCAGCGCCAGCACGGCCGCCGGATCCTCGACGTGGGCGTTGTGACCGAGCCCGGGCAGGGTCACCACCGGTACGCCGTACTGCTTGAGCTGTGTCTCGGAGACCATCGGATCGTGCTCGCCACGGGCCAGCAGCACCGGCGCGTCGATCCCGGCCAGCAGGGTGGTCAGGTCGGGCTCGCCGACGCCGAAGGCGGCCGGATCCATCGCCAGTCGCCACCGGCCGTCCACCTGCCGTAGCCCGGCCGCCACGGCCGGATCGTCGGGGCTGAGCAGATCGGCCAGGCCGGCTACCCGCAGATACCGTCGGGCCGCCTCGTCACGGCTGTCGAACCAGGTGACCGGGCGGGCCGCCAGATCACCGGCGCGGGCCAGTTCCGCCGGGGACCACACCGCCTTGATGCCGAGCCCGACCACCGCGTCGACGGTGACCGCTCGGCTCACGGCGGCGAGCGCCAGACCGACCACCCCGCCGAGCGAGTGGCCCAGCACGATCACCCGGTCGCCGGGGTGCAGGCTCGCGGCGACCTGATCGGCGAGTGCGGCGAACGAGTACGCCGGCAGCGGGGTCGACGCGCCGTGGCCGGCCAGATCGGGGGCCATCCACCGTCCCGGCCACCGCTGGTGCAGCAGCGGCGCGCAGGGCAGCCACACGTCGCCGGTGGCGCCCATCCCGTGCAACAGCAGCAACACCGGCGCGCCGCCCCGCTCACCCGACTCCGTGATCATGTCGGGCAGTTTGCCACCGCCCGGTCCGGTCGGCGAGAGCCGCGACCGGGATACGACACCGGGCGCCGACCCCGAAGGATCGACGCCCGGCACGAACAGCATGAGTCAGGACGAATAGCCCCGGGTGGCAGCCCAGTTGGCCAGGTCGATCGTGCTCAACCAGTACGAGTAGTACGACGCGTCGGCCGAGTCGGCGATCTTCACCATCCGGCCCTCGTCCTCGTAGCCGACCACGGCGACGTAGTGGCCGCCGGGGAAGGAGTGCCAGCCACCGGCGGTGTCCACGACGCTGCCGGCGACGTTCACCACGACGCCGCGCCCGTCGGAGATGGCCGCCACGACATCGGCCTGAAGCTGGTCCATCTGGGCCGGGGTCGCCGCGCCACCGGGGATCATCGTGGTCTTGTACGGCTCACCCTTGACCGCGGCGTTGAGCGCCCGCGTGGTGTCGTACGCCGAGTTGGTGCCGGCGAAGGTGGTGCCCATCTGGGCGGCGAGGGTCTCCTGGCCGCGCTCGATGCCGGCGGCGCTGAGCGCGTTGCGCACCGCTGCCGGGCCGCAGTAGTAACCGTTGATCTGGGCCTGGTAGTCGTACGACAGCACCTTCTCCGCCGGCGGCTTCGGGGCGGCCTTCTTACTGGCCACGTCCGGGTCGGCCGTGGTGGCCCGCGCCGACGGCGAGGCGGCGGCGCTGCTCGGCGCGGCACTGCTGGGGACGGCGCTGCGCGGGGTGCTGCTCGGGTCGGCACTGCTGGGCGCGTCGCTGCTGGGGGCGGTGGCGACCCGCGCGAGGGAACGCGAGGCCGCACTGTCGTCGCGCAGCTCGGCCACGGCGGTGGCGGTGGGCGCGTCGACCAGGTTGTCGTCGCTCCGGGCGACCAGGGCACCGGCACCGGTGGCCAGCACGAGGGCCACCGCCGACGTGGCGAAGAGCTGATAGGGGCGTTCGGTGGCCAGCTTACGGAGCTGACGCTTGAGGGTGTGCTTCACGAGAGCCTCCACGGGCTGAGGGGTGGACGGGTGGGGCCTGGCTCAGGCTGCGGAGAGCGGACCGGCGAGCGCAGGCACCACGGTGCCGTGGAGGCGGGGGAATATCGGGGGTGTTGAATTGTGCTGCACGAGTACAGGAACTCCTTCCGACACCGCCGACCGGGTTAGCTGACGGATTCGGGCGGGAAGATCGCCCTACCGCGAGCCGTGGCTCGCGGATTCACCCCAAGTGGTGCAGTGGTTCCCCGGTTCGTGTGATCACGATTGAGCGGGTCGGCGCGGCGTCGCCACTTGCGATCATTTACCGCACCGGACAGGCCGACACTACTGTCCGGTATCGCTCCTGCCAAGCCTGCCCTGACCTGCCTAAACCTGGTCCGGTGCGATTTTTTTCGGGTATCGCGGAACTGTCGTCGCTCAATGGGACAGCGCTCGCGGACATTCCTGTCGGGGCGGTAACCGGACCGGACGTTGACAATGTTCCCGCACATTGTGGCCCGTCTTCGACGTCTGACCCACGTTGACCGATTCGGCAATTGCTGTGACCGGGGTCACCGAATTTCGGCCACCTGCCGCTGAACGGACGGGGAGGCGACGCTCATCCCACCCGTGCCGGCCGCCAGCGCAGGGCTGTTGCGGGCCGACCGGCGACCACCCGACGAGGCACCGGCAGCGGGTTCGGCCGCAGCCGCTGAGCTGCGGCGTACGCCTCGGTGGAGAGGGCGCGGGCGGCGTCGGCGGCCAGTTCCGCGGCCCGCCAGGCGTCGCGTTCCCGCTGCGCGGCCGCCTGATAGGCCGCCAGGCGGCCGTCACGCACCACCCGGGCCAGGAAGACCTCCTGCTCCGCGGGATGCCGTCGGGGATCCCAGCCGGCCCGGTGGGCCAGCGCGTCGGCGAGCTGCCGCCCCGTCAGGTCGCCGCGCCAGTATGCGGTCATCGCGGCGTGGTGCAGCCAGCGCTCCCGAGCCGCGTACTCGGCGGGGGTCCGGGGCGTACCGGGGCTGGGCCAGGCGGTGGCGGCGGCGAGCCGTCGGGCGGCGGTCTCCGCCTCGTCGTACGCGGCCCAGGCACGGTCGAGTTCCGTCTGCGCGCGTTGCCATGCGTCGCGGCGACGTCCGGCGTTCTGCGTGGCGCCCGCCGCGGCGACGGCGACCTCACCGGCGTAGCGACGCTGGTCCGCGACATCGTCGTGGTCCGGGAGGTCCGGGAGGTCCGGGGTCCGGTCGGTCGGCGGGCCCGGCTCGGGCCGGGCGACAAGCGCGGTGAGTACGCCCAGCGCGAGCACCAGCAACACCGACCAGATGGCGGCGGCCCGAGGCGCGTCGATCAGGAACTGGTAGAGAACGGTCTTCTCCATGTCGATACCTCGCGGGAGCGATGTGGCGGCCTGGGGTGCCGCCGGTGGCGGGTCGCCGCGTAGCGACGGATCCCGGATCGTCAAGGTGGTGGAGCGCGGGAGGCGGAAGGCACACCGGGACAGCCGTGCGAGGGACGTCCGGGTCAGCCGACGGTACGGGCGGGAGTCAGGCGCCGGGCGGGGCGCGGACGCACCGCAGACCCGAGGTGTCCACCGCAGGCGGCTGATCGTCGACAGCCACGCCAGTCGGGTCGGCGCCCTGGTCGGGCCGCGCCGGGGACACCGGTGTCGTCGCGGCGCCAGCGGCGGGGCGGTCGTCGCTGCCGCTGGTCAGTCCATCGACTGTCGGCGGAATCGCGGCGCACCGGTCGGATGCCGACGTCCCGGTCGACGGGGCGAAGCTGACCATGCTGGGCTGCCCGGCAGGGCCCGCCGCCGGTCCGAGATCACCGGGGTGGCCGGGGTGTGCGGGCATCGTCCAGGCGCCGACGGCGAACGCGGCGGCGACGGCGAACCCGGTCAGCAGCCGTGTCACCCGACGCGCCAACCACCACAGAGGAGGACGAGTGGGGACGACCGGGAACACGCTGCCACGCTACCGCCAGGTTCCGCGGGCCGCACTGCCGCCCGGCGTGTCGCAGCGAAGAACCTGATTCGGGTTGACCGGAGGGCCGCAGGTCAGCGGGGTGGAGTCACCGTCCAGGCTGGACGGCAGGGGGCGGTCGGCGCGGTGCCAGGCGACGCATCATCGGCTGTTCGACGAAGCGGTGCACAAGTGCGGCGAGCCCCAGCGTGAGGGCCAGGAAGCCGATCACCGCGGCCGGGCCCCACCAGCCGGGCAGGCCGGTCCCCCAGTCCCCGGTGACCCGGAGAATCGTCATGATCACGAATACGTGCACCAGGTAGAAGGCGAACGAGACCTCGCCGAGCCAGACCATCGGGCGCGACCGCAGCGGGGAGCGACGCCCCCGCACGTCGGCGTCCGCCGCCGCGGCGATGACCAGGATGTACGCCGCCGCCAGCAGCGCCGCCCAGAACTCGGCCCGGATCCACTCGGCGGCGACCACCCAGGTGCCCACGAAGATCAGGCTTGCCAGGGGCAGGCCGGGGCCCCGCCACCGCCCGCGCAGCATCAGCTCGGCGGCGACCACGCCCATCCAGAACTCCAGCGAGCGGACCAGGGGGAACACCTGGGTGAACCACCATCGGCTCTGCTCCGGCACCAGGGTCTGGGCAGGCCACAGCGCCAGGATCAGCAGCGGTACGGCGATCACCACGGCCCACAGGTGCCAGGGCCGGGCCCGGCGCACCAGTGGCAGGACCAGCGGCAGGCACAGGTAGAAGAACAGCTCGCAGGAGAGCGACCAGCTCACGTTGTTGACGCTGTAGAAGTACCCGGGACGGGGATCCCAGGCCTGGAGCAGGAACAGGTTCTCCAGCGCCGCGACGGGGTTGATCGGATCGGCGAACCAGACGGCGGCCCCCATGGCCAACGCCCAGAGCAGGACGTGGTTCGGATAGATCTTGGCGAACCGACGCCGCCAGAACCGCCGCCGGGAGTCCTCAGGTCGGGCCGACCAGACCAGCACGAAGCCGCTGAGGATGAAGAAGAACTGCACCCCGGACAGGCCCAGGGTGAAGACCTTGCCGACGACCGCCTGGTAGTCCGGCTCGGCGATGATCCGCATGGTGCCGGCGTGGAAGCCGAAGACCAGCAGCGCGGCTATCCACCGCAGCCCGGTCAACGACGGTAGCCGGCTGGCCAGGGCCCGGTCGGTCGCGGAGCCCGGCGGCGCCGCCACCGGTGCGCTGGTCATACGGGCACCTCCGGCGTCGGCGGCACGCGTCTCCCCTCCCCAGGGCCGGTTGGCCCGTCCGATCGGCTGCCGGGGCCACCCGGCGTCGCCGTCGGGCACCCTACCCGCTCGGTGATCGATCCACTCGCCGGGTGATCGGTGACCGTACGCTGTCACGCTGTTCAATCGCTTCACCGCTGTCGGCCATGTCTGGTTCCCGTCCCGTCCACCCTGGCGGTCGAGGGTGTCGGCGTGGTCAATCAGCCGACGCGAGCGCCGTTGCTGAGCATCGTCGTGCCGGTCTACGGCGTCGAGGCGTACCTGCGTCAGTGCCTCGACTCGATTCACGGCGATGTGCCCGCGGACGAGACGGCGACGGTGGAGTTGATCGCGGTCGACGACGCCTCGCCGGACGGCTGTGGACACCTGCTGCGCGAGTATGCCGCCGACCACCCCGGCGTGCGGGTGCTGCACCTGGACACGAACGTCGGTCTCGGGCCGGCGCGCAACGCGGGCCTGGACGTGGCCACCGGCGACTACGTCTGGTTCGTCGACAGTGACGACTGGCTGCCACCGGGCAGCATCGCGGCCATACTCGACCGGCTGCGTGCGGACCGGCCCGACGTGATGATGGTCGATCATCTCCGGGTACACGAGTGCGGGCGTCGCGACACCGACGCCAGCAGTCACCTGCTGCGCGGGACACCCGGCGTGGTGCGGCTGGTCGACCGGCCGCAGCTGTTGCGGGTGCAACACACCGCCTGGAACAAGGTGGTACGCCGGGCGTTCATGGCTGAGCTGGGGCTGCGCTTCCACCCCGGCTGGTACGAGGACATCCCGTTCAGCCATCCGCTGCTGATCGGCGCGAATCGGATCTCGGTGCTGAACCGGGTCTGTTACCTGTACCGGCAGGGCCGCCAGGGCGCGATCACCTCGACCCGCAGCGGCCGGCACTTCGACGCCTTCGACCAGTACGACCGGCTGTTCGCCTGGCTGCGACAGCACCACCCCGACGGGCGTTGGCACGCGGAACTGTTCGACCTGATGGTGAACCACTTCCTGGTGGTGGTCGGCAACGACGACCGGCTGCACCCGCACCTGCGGCGGCGCTTCTTCCGCCGGGTCGCCGCCCACTACCGCCGACACCTACCCGGCGGCGGCTACCCCCGGCCGGGCGGCGTGGCCGGCCTCAAGCACCGGCTGGTCGACCACAACAACTACCTGGCGTACGTGGCACTGCGCCGCGCCCACCGGCTGGCCGGCAGGCTACGCAGCCCGTCGGCCCCACCGCCCGCGACGACCGGCCCCGACGCCGGTCCCGACCTCACGCAACCTCGCACACTGATGCGGACACACGGAAACGGAACGCGATGACCACGCTCACCATCGGGCCGCATCTGATCGGCACCGGCGAACGTCCCTTCGTGGTGGCGGAGATGTCCGGCAACCACAACGGTGACCTGGACCGGGCACTGGCCATCGTGGACGCCGTGGCCGAAAGCGGTGCACACGCGTTGAAGCTCCAGACGTACCGGCCGGACACCATCACCATCGACGTCGACGCCCCGGCCTTCCGCATTTCCGGCGGCCACGAACTGTGGGGCGGGCAGAACCTGTACCGGCTCTACGAGCGGGCCCACACCCCGTACGAGTGGCACGGTCCGATCTTCGAACGGGCCCGCGAGCGGGGCCTGACGGTCTTCTCCTCCCCCTTCGACGCCACGGCGGTCGAGTTGCTGGAGGGCTTGGACGCGCCCGCGTACAAGATCGCCTCCTCGGAACTTGTCGACCTGCCGTTGATCCGGCTCGTCGCCGCCACCGGCAAACCCCTGATCATCTCCACCGGGATGGCCACCCTGGCCGAGATCGACGCGGCGGTCCGTACGGCCCGGTCCGCCGGTACGGGCGGGATCGTGCTGCTGGCCTGCACCGCCGCCTACCCGGCCCCACCCGCGGACAGCAACCTGCGCCGCATCCCGGTGCTCGCCGAGGCGTTCGGCGTACCGGTAGGCCTCTCCGACCACACCCCCGGCATCGGCGTGCCCGTCGCGTCGGTGGCCCTCGGCGCCTGCTTCATCGAGAAGCACATCACGCTGGACCGGGCCGACGGTGGCGTGGACTCCGACTTCTCCCTGAACCCGGCGGAACTGTCGGCCCTGGTGGTCGAGGCGGAACGCGCCCACGCGGCACTCGGCGGCACCACCATCGGCCCCACCCCGGCCGAACGGGAAGGGCTACGCTTCCGCCGCTCGCTCTACGTGGTGGCGGACGTCCGCGCCGGCGACGAGGTCACCGCCGCCAACGTCCGCTCGATCCGACCGGCCGGCGGACTGTCCCCAGTGGAGATCGACCGCGTGCTGGGCCGCCACTTCACCGTCGACGTCACACGCGGCACCCCCCTCAGCTGGGACCTGATCTGACCGGCCGTCCCGGGGGCAGCTCGACCACGGCGTCACTGTCGGTGTCTCACCTCGCCCGGCCGCCATGTGCCCGTTGGCCCTTTGCTCTGCTTCAACATACGCAACAGTGACCCTCGGTGAGCAGCCACCAAGGCGGCATGCAGCCTCGCCACCACAACTTCCCTGGTCGGACGCTATTGCGTGGGTTGAAGCAGAGCAAAGGGCCAGAAGAGAACATGAGGGGGCGACAGGCCGCCAGTCACGGTCGGTGACCATGATGGAGGACGCCGATTGTTACTTACAGTAGTGGCTGCGGCTGCGGTGGTCCGCGCCGTCACCCGAGCATCGCTACCCGGACGTCACCACCCGGGCGGTTCCGTCAGGGCGGCGCCGTCAGGGTCGCGCCGTCAGGTAGGGGTGCCGTCAGTGGTGTTGCGGGGTCGGTCGGTGGCGACGAAGGCGACGGTGACGACCAGGTCGGCGAGGGTCAGCGTGCGCCACAGCCAGTCGATGCGGGGCGGCACCTCCAGTCCGTGCCGCTGCCACCAGATGGCCATCGGGACGTCGGTGAGCTTGGCCAGGCATTCGGCGCGGGTCCAGCGGGCCCAGAAATCACCGGTGCCGAAGCGCCGGGCCAGCGCCGTCGGTACTGCTGCGCCGACTCGCTCGGCGTCGATCGCCGCCCGCCATCGTGGCACCGGCGGTGCGTACCAGCCGAGGCAGCGGCCGTCGTCCAGATAGCTGCGGGTGGTCGCGTCGACCGACTCGGCCGGAGCGGCGAGCCGCAGGTGCCGGTGGGCGACCGCGAGCAGCGAGACCACCGACGGTGCCCCGGACCCGTCCGATGGCGGGGCGGGGTCAGATCGAGGCAGCACCGTCGACCACGAGGACCTGGCCGTTGATGTTGGTCTGCTCGCGCAGCAGCATCCGTACCACCGGGAGCACCTCGTCCGGCTCGGTCAGGTGACCGGTCGGGGTGCGGCGGACGATCTGGTCCAGTTGGGTCTGGCCCAGCACCGCCGACATCTCCGAGGCGAAGAAGCCGGGCGCGACGGCGTTGACCAGGACCCGCCCGCCCAGCTCCCGGGCCAGGGAGCGGGTGGCCGCGTCCATGCCGCCCTTGGTGGCCGAGTACGCGACCAGGCCGGGGAAGCCGCGCTGCCCGCAGATCGAGGTGATGTTGACGATCCGGCCGCGTCGGGACTGGGCCAGCATTCGGCGTACGACCAGGCGGGTCAGTTGTAGCGGCGCGGTCAGGTTCGTCTCGACGATCCCCGCCAGGTCGGCGGTGGCGGTGTGCACGTGCAGCGAGTCCTGCCCGACGGCGGCATTGTTGACCAGACCGTCGATCGGGCCGAGGTGTTGCTCGGCGGCCCGGACGAACGCCTGCACGGCGGCGAGGTCGGTGACGTCGACCGGGCCGACATGCGAGCGGTCCGGGTGGTTGGCGGCGAGCTTCGCCAACTCCGGGGTGACGGTGCGGGCGAAGGCCGCGACCCGCAGGCCGGCATCGAGCAGGTCGGTGACGATGGCGAGGCCGAGCCCGCGCGAACCACCGGAGACGAGCACCACTGTGGAGGGCGAAACCGGCGGGGCGGACGTGGTGGGGTCAGACATGGTGGGGTCAGACATCGCTTTTCAGGGTCTCCTTGACGGGGATCTCGGGCAGCAGACGGATCCGGCGGGGCACCGCGTACTCGGGCAGCCGGTCGGCGCACCAGCGCGCCAGCGCCGCCTCGTCGGGCGGCCCGACGCTGGCGGTGGGTACCACCTCGGCGACGACCAGGTGGCCGAGCAGTGGCGCGCGCCGGGCACCCACCCGGGCCCAGGCCACCTGCGGATGGGCGGTCAGCACGTCCCGCACCGCGCTGGCGGAGACCTTGCTGCCGCCCACGTTGATCTCGTCGGAGTCGAGTCGACCGGTGATCAGGACCCGGCCGTCGACGACCTGCACCCGATCGCCGGTACGGATCGGGCCGGCCAGGCCGACGCCGTGGTACGGCGAGGTGACCATCAGTTCCCCGTCGCGTACGCCGAGGGTGGGGCGTCCCGGTGCCGGGCGGTCCAGCCACTCGACCGGAAACCCGGCCCGGCCGTCGTGCACCACGATCGCCGCACCGACCTCGGAGGAGGCGTAGATCCAGGAGATGCGGGTGGTGGGGTAGACCTCGCGGAGCCGGTCCAGGATCGTCTGGTCGACCGGTTCACCACCGAGAGTGAGCTGGCGCAGCGGCACCCGGGCGAGGGCGGCGGGGTCGCGGTGCAGGGCTCGACGCCAGAAGGTCGGGGTGCCGGAGGCCGCGTCCACCCCGTGCGTCGCGGCCAGCGTCGGCCAGTCGTCGAGCTGCTCCGGCTCCACCACCACCAGATGCTGACCCGGCTGGGTCAGCGACAGGGTCACCACCTGCCACCAGGCGTAGCTGCCCGGCGCGTACGGGCACAGCCAGGTGCGGCCGGGTTGGCGGCCACGGACGGTGGTCAGTGACTCCAGGGTGTGCCCGACCCGCTTGGGGCGGCCGGTGGTGCCGGAGGTGAGCAGCCACAGTCGGCCGGGTTCGCCAGCACGTGGCCGCGACGGCGGGAGGTCGGCGCCGCCGGTGTCGGTGACGGTGAAGCCGGCTTCGGACAGTTCGGCGCGCAGCACGCTGTCGGCCCGGCCGGCCGTGGTGAGCAGCAGTTCGGTGCCGTGCACCGCGTGGTGGCGGGCGGCGGCGAGGGCGTACCGGGCACGGTGCGCGAGCAGCGCCACCGGGGCGGGCAGGCGCAACTCCGGCAGGTCCCGCCAGGACAACGCGGTGCCGTCGACCACGACCCGGTTGTCCAGGCCGGCCGGGGGTGGTGCGGCCGGGCGCGCGGTGTCGACGCTCACGGCCGTTGGAGGTCGGCGAGGAAGTCCAGGACGTCACCGACGGTGGCGATCCGGCGCAGTCCCGCCGCGTCGAAGTTCAACTCCTCGTCGGTCTCGTCCTCCACCCGCAGGGCCAACTCGGAGAAGTCCAACGACCGGAAGCCGATCTCCCGCAGATCCGCGTCGTCGTCATCGGGCAGCACCTTGCCCTGATTGGCCAGCACCTGTCCCATGAGGTCGCGAATTCGCGCACGACTCAATTCCGTCATGCGGCGGAGTGTACAGCCAGATTGCTGGTGACTAGGTTTCCCGGGGTGCCCGAAAATGGAGCAGAAAGCGAGCGGGACATGCTGCGTGACGCCACCGAGGAAGACGTTAACCTGATGTTGTCCTGGCGTAATCAGGAAATCAACCGAATGGCCAGCAGGACGCACCATGTCATAAGCGCCGACGAGCACGCCCACTGGTGGGCGACCGTCCGGGCCGACCCCGCCCGGCGGGTGCTGATCTACCTGCGCGACGGGCTGCCCTGCGGGGTGGTGAACTTCTTCGACCTGCGGTTCGACGCTCCGCGTACCGGCTCCTGGGGCTTCTACCTGGATGCCGACGCGCTGGCCGAGCGGGGCGAGACGCTGCCCGCCTGGATCGACGTCATGCGCGCGGCGGTGGACCACGCCTTCGATGTGCTGAATCTGGACCGGCTCGACGGCGAGGTGCTCGCGCACAACACCGCCGTACGCCAGATGAACCGACGGTTTCGATTCGTCGAAGGCACCGGACGAGCAGAGGTTCACGACGGTCGGGAAATCACCGTCATTCCCATTTCTCTCGATCGTGCGGCCCGCCGTAGGCGCTGATTTATCGTACCGTCCATCAACTGTTCACGAGACGTTTTCCGCCGGCCGGCCATTCACCGGTTGAGTGGATCCGGTCAACCGCATCACGACGAACACGGGAGCACCACATTGAGCGAGTTGAGTGGATCGTCCATCCTCGTCACCGGGGGTACGGGTTCCTTCGGCAGGACCTTCCTGCGGCATCTCCTCGCCGAGGCCGACCCGGCGCGGGTGGTGGTCTTCTCCCGCGACGAGCTCAAGCAGTACGAGCTGCGCCAGCAACTCGGTGACGACCCCCGGCTGCGCTGGTTCATCGGCGACATCCGGGACCGGCACCGGCTGACCCGCGCCATGCACGGCGTCGACCACGTGGTGCACGCCGCCGCTCTCAAGCAGGTCGACACGGCCGAGTACAACCCGTCGGAGTTCATCGCCACGAACATCACCGGTTCCCAGCACGTCGTGGACGCCGCGATCGAAGCCGGAGTGCGCAAGGTCATCGCGCTCTCCACCGACAAGGCGTCCAGCCCGATCAACCTGTACGGCGCCACCAAGCTGGTCGGCGACAAGCTGTTCATCTCCGCCAACCACTACGCCGCGCACCACCCGACCCGGTTCGCCGTGGTGCGCTACGGCAACGTGGTGGGCAGCCGGGGTTCGGTGGTGCCGCTGTTCCGGCGGCTCGCCGCCGAGGGCAGGAGCCTGCCGATCACGGACAAGCGGATGACCCGCTTCTGGATCACGCTGGACCAGGCCGTGCAGTTCGTCATGGACTCGTTCGACCAGATGCAGGGCGGCGAGCTGTTCGTGCCGCGTATCCCGAGCATGCGCATCCTCGACCTGGTCGAGGCGGTCGCCCCGGACGCCACCACCCACGAGATCGGCATCCGCCCCGGCGAGAAGCTGCACGAGGAGATGATCGCCCCGGACGACAGCCGGCGGACGCTCATCGCCAAGGACCGGTTCATCGTCCAGCCGACCATCGCGACCTGGGGCTATCAGCCGCCGGTGGAGTGTGCGCCGGTGCCGGACGGCTTCGCGTACCAGTCGGACACCAACGACGAGTGGCTCAGCGTGCCGCAGTTGCGCGACATGCTCGGCATCACGACGGCGAGCCTGCCAGCCGGTGGCGAAGCATGACCTCTCTCCTGCCGTACGGCCGGCAGTCGGTGACCGACGACGACGTCGCGGCAGTGGTCGCGGCGCTGCGCAGCGACTGGCTCACCACCGGCCCCGAGGTCGCCGCCTTCGAGGCGGAGCTGTCCCGGTGGGCCGGCGGGGCCGGGGTGGCCGTGGTCTCCAACGGCACGGCCGCGTTGCACGTGGCGTACGCGGCGGCCGGGGTCGGCCCCGGCGACGAGGTGATCGTGCCGCCGATGACGTTCGTCGCCACCGCGAGCAGCGCGGTCGCGTTGGGCGCGCGGGTGGTCTTCGCCGACGTCGAGGAGGAGACGTTCACCCTCGACCCGGCGGCGGTGGCCGCGGCGACCACCGGGCGGACGGCTGTCGTCGCCGCGGTGGACTACGCCGGTCACCCGGCCGACTACGACGCCCTGCGGGCCGGCCTCGCCGGCAGCGACGCGCTGCTGCTCGCCGACGCCGCCCACTCCATCGGCGCGACCTACCGGGGCCGTCCGGTCGGCTCGCTCGCCGACCTGACCACGTTCTCCTTCTTCCCCACCAAGAACCTGACCACCGCCGAGGGCGGCGCGGTCGCCACCGGCGACCCCGAGCTGCTCACCCGGGCCCGCCGGTTCCGCACCGTCGGCCTGGTCCGGGAACGCGACGAGTTGCGGTGGCCCGACGAGGGCGGCTGGCACCAGGAGGTGCACGCCTTCGGGCTGAACTACCGGCTGCCGGACGTGCTCTGCGCGCTGGGCCGCAGCCAGCTGCGCCGCCTGGATGCCTTCCTGCGCCGCCGCGCCGAACTGGTGGCCCGCTACGACGAAGCCCTCGCCGACCTACCGGGCGTGCTGACGCCGGGGCGACGGGACTGGGCGAGCCCGGCCTGGCACCTGTACCCGATCCGGGTGCTCGACGGTCGACGCCGCGAGGTGTACGACGCGATGCGCGCCGCCGGCATCGGAGTACAGGTCAACTACCTTCCCGTGCACTGGCATCCGGCGTTCGCCGACCTCGGTTACCGGCGGGGCAGCTGCCCGGTGGCCGAGGGGTTCTACGCCCAGCAGTTGTCGCTGCCGCTGTTTCCGGGGCTGCGCGACAGCGACCAGGAGCGTGTCGTCGACGCGCTCGCCGCGGCCCTGCGGCGACCAGTTTGGCCTGGACCTCCACGACCGGCTGGTGTCCCGGTCCGCCCCGTCACCTGAGGGACGCCGATGCACCACGCGAACCACTTCTACGGCCACGCCCACGTGCTGGCCCGGTACGCGGGCCTCGGCGACGGGCATCCACCGCGGATCAACGGGTACGTCCAGCACGGCTGGAACATCGGTGACGGCCTGGCCCCCGGGCACCCGTACGCCGAGGGCACCCCGAGTCTGCTGTGGTCGGAGCAGACCCGGCGGCGGGCCTGGTCGGTCGGGCGGCGCAACGTCACCGTGATCGGGGCACCGTTCGGCTACCTGCTGGCGATGCGCCCCGAACCGCAGTCGCCGCCGCAGCGGGCCGGCACCATCTGGTACCCGTTCCACGGCTGGGAGGGCCAGCACGTCGAGGGCGACCACGACCGGCTGATCGCCCAGATCCGGGACACCGAGCCTGGGCCGGTCACGGTCTGCCTCTACTGGCACGAGCACCGGATGCGCCGGGTCCGCCGCCGGTACGAGAACGCGGGTTTCCGGGTCATCTGTCACGGCTACCGCGGGCACTGGTGGTCCGGCACCGACCCGGATTTCCTGGACCGCCAGCTCACCGAGCTGCGCCGGCACGCCCGGGTCGCCTCCAACCGGCTGACCAGCGCCGTCTTCTACGGCATCGCGGCCGGTTGCGAACCGGCGGTGTACGGCAACCCGATGGTGCTGGCCGACGAGGATCCGACCTTCGGCGGTACCGCCCGGATCCGGCGGCAGTGGCCCGAGTTGCACGGCGAACAGGTGCACCTGCCGACCGCCGTGGAGATCGCCCGCGCCGAGCTGGGCGTCGACCACCGCTACCCACCGGCCGCGTTGCGCGAACTGCTCGGTTGGACGGCTGCTGTGCACAAGGAGAGCGCGTGACGACCGAGACCGCGGTGACGCTGCCCGGCGGCGAGATGTTGACCTGGTCCGACCGGCGTGCCGATGCCGGCAACCGGCCGCTTGCCGCGTTGGTGGCGCGGCTGGTGCCGCCCGGTGCCGACGTGCTGCTGGCCGGGCCGGTCGATCCGGCGGTGCTCGACGCGCTGGGTGGGGCCCGGGTCACCGCTCTGCTGCGCGGCTATCCGGACGCGGCGGCGCTGGCCGGCCGGGTCGACCGGGTGGTGGCCGCCGGAGCAACAGGCCTGCCGGCCGACGAGGCGTACGACGTGGTGATCGCCGCCGCCGGGCTGGACGCCGTGGAGTCGGTGGAGGGCCCCCGGCTGGGCTGGGACGGGGTGCTGGCCCGGTTGGCGGCGGCGGTACGCCCCGGCGGCGTCCTGCTGCTGCGGCTGGACAACCCGCTCGGTGTCCACCGGTTGGTGGCGTCCTGCGGCTGGTACGTCGGCCGTGACGACGCCGAGTGGACCCTCGGCGGGGTGCTCGACCAGAGCCGTCCGGCGAACCTGGACCAGTTGCGGCTGCGGCTCGACGCGGTGGGGCTGCGGGTGGCGGGAAGCTACGCCGGCTATCCCCGCCCGGAGTCGACCACCGCGTTGCTGGCGACCGACGAGTTGGCCCGGCGGACCACCTCCGGGCTGTTCGAGGCGGTCCTGCAGGAGAGCTGCACCCACGGTTACACCGGCCGGTTCGTGCTCGCCGACCCGGCACGGCTGGCGGTCGACGCGCTGTTCGCCGGCCGGGCGTGCGACCTCGCCCCGTCCTGGCTGGCCGTCGCCCACCGCCCACCCGCCTTCGGTCCCGAACCGGCGATGTCGGCAGCCGGCCTGCCCACGGCCGGCGGCGGGCCAGGGCGACTACCGGTGTTGCTGTGGGGCGGCGGCTCGGATGCCCGGATCGTCGAGGTCGTCGACGGTCCGCACGGCTGGCACTGGCATCGACCTGGGCCGGTGGCGGCTGCGGCGACGCCCGCGCCGTACGCCAGTCGGGAGATCGCCCACCTCGATCCGGCGGCGCCGGACGGGCCGGTGCCCGACGGCCGTCTGCTGCACAACCTGCTGCTGGACGGCTGCCTGCGCCGCGACACGGCCCTGCTGCGTCGACTGCTACGCGGCTACGCCGACTGGCTCACCCACCAGGCCGCCGCCGACCCGCTCACCGGTGCGGTGGCGTTGGCCGGGGTGGACAACCTCGTCGTCGCCGGTGACCGGTTCGCGGTGCTCGATCCGAGCTGGCGGGCCGACGACCCGTTACCTGTCGACGTGGTGCTGGCCCGCGCCCTGTGGCGCTTCGCCACCGAACTACTCACCGGCGGCTACGCCCACCCGTGGACCTCCACACTGGACGCAATCGGTCTGACCGTGGTCCTCGGTGGCGTGGCCGGGCGGGACTTCGACCGGGCCGTTGTCGACGCCGCGCTGGACGTCGACGCCGCGGTCCGACGCATCCGAGAGGCAGAACACCGGGACAACCGGGACACGGAAGGCCCGGACAACCGGGGCACGGAAGGCCGCGACAGTCGGGGCGCCGATCGACGCGGCGGCCCCGAGGCCGGGCTGCGGACGGTCACGTCCACCGACCCGCCGCCCGGACGGCACAGCTACCAGCAGTTGCGTGACGCCTGGCTGCGGCAGCGGGACGAGAACACCCGGCTGGCTGCGGCGCTGAGTTGGACCGAGGACCTGCTCGCCTCGCGGGAGAAGGCGCTGCGCCGGGCCGAGGCGAAGCTCGACCTGCTCAGCGGAACTGTCAGTTACCAGCTCGCCCGGCTGGCCGTCACCCCGGCCCGCATCGCCCGTCGAGGGGCGCGGGCCGTGAAACGACGGGCCCGTGCGGCCATCACCCGGAAGGACGGCAACCGTGAGTGACCGGATAGTGGGCATCGTCCAGGCCCGGATGGGTTCGTCCCGGCTACCGGGCAAGGTGCTGCGCCCGCTGGCCGGTCGCAGTGTACTCGGTCGGGTGGTGCGGGCTGCTCAGGACAGCGGGGTGCTCGCCGACCTGGTGGTGGCGACCAGCACCGACGGCTCCGACGACGCGGTGGTCGCCGAGTGTGACCGGCTCGGGGTGGCCTGGCACCGGGGGCCCGTCGACGACGTGTTGACCCGGTTCGTCGGCGCGCTCGACGCGTATCCCGCCGACGCCGTCATGCGGTTCACCGCCGACTGTCCGCTGCTCGACCCGGAGATCGTCGCCCTGGTCGCCGGGGTGTACCGGGGCGCCCCGGGGCTGCACTACGTCAGCACGTCGATCGCCCGTACGCTGCCCCGCGGGCTGGACGTCGAGATCATCCGGGCCGACGCGTTGCGGGCCGTGGACCGGCTCGCCACCGCGCACCACCGGGTGCACGTCACCTCGTACGCGTACCGTCATCCGGAGCTGTTCCGGGTGCTCGGCGTGACGCTGACCCCGGATCGTTCCGCGCTGCGGCTCACCCTGGACACCGAACCGGACTGGCAGCTGGTGCGGGCAGTGGTGGAGCAGTTCGGCGACGTCAGCGTGCCGTTGGCCAAGCTCGCCGACTGGCTCGACGGGCAGCCGCAGCTGCGGTCCCTCAACGCCGACGTCCGGCAGAAGCGGTTGGAGGAGAGCTGAACACGCCACGGGTCGGTCTGCGGTGCGACGCCGGGCCGCAGCGCGGGGTCGGGCACCTGGTCCGCTGCCTCGCCCTCGGTGAGGAGTTCCTGAGCCGGGGTGCTCGGGTCCAGATGTTCGGCACGGTGGCCGGCGTCGACTGGGCGGCCGACCAACTCGCCGCCCGAGGCATCCCACGGCATCCGGGCCCGGAGACGCCTGAGGAACTGGTCGAGACGGTACGCCGACACGAGGTGGACGTGCTGGTGCTCGACTCGTACGAGTTGGATCCGGCCGCGGCCGGTGCGGTGCGTGCGGCGGCCGTGGTGACCCTGGCGATCGTCGACGGCGACACCCGGGGGCAGGACGCCGACCTCTACCTCGACCAGAACTTCGACACCGACCTGGTGGTGCCGGCGGGACGGCTGCTGGCCGGCAGCGCGTACGCCCTGCTGCGGGGTGAGGTGCTGGCCGCCCGGCCGGCAGCGGCCCGCCCGGCGGTGCCGGTGGACCGTCCGACGGTGCTTGCCTTCTTCGGGGGCACCGACGCGGCCGGCGCGGCGCCGCTGCTGACCGAGGTGCTGCTGTCCACCGGCCGGCCGATGGCGCTCACCGTCGTCGCCGGTCGTCCCGACCTGGCCGACCGGCTGGCCCGGCTCGTCCCGGCGCCGGGGCAGACGCTGACGGTGCTGCCGCCGACCGGCCGGTTGCCGGACCTGATCGCCGCCGCCGACCTGGTGGTCAGCGCGGCCGGCACGTCGACCTGGGAGCTGTGCTGTCTGGGTGCGCCGTCGGCGCTGGTCTGCGTGGTGGACAACCAGCGCGAGTCGTACCACCGGGTGGTCGCCGCCGGGCTGGCCGCCGGGCTCGGCGACCTGCCGACCCTGGTCGCCGACCCGACCGCCCGGGCCGCCGCCGCGCGGACCCTGGACGCGCTGCTGGGCAGTGCGCAGCGCCGGGCGGCGCTGTCGCAGCGGGCCTGGTCGGCGGTCGACGGGCGGGGCCGGGCCCGGGTGGTCGACGCCGTGCTCGACACGCTTCGCCGTTCGGTAGAACGCTTGTGCTAATCGCCTGCTAGGGTGCCCCTATGTCGCAGGCCGCCTACCAGCCGTCGATGCTGGACGTCACCGACGCGGAGCCGACGCTCGGGCCGCTGCCGGGACGACTGCGCCGGCATCCGTTGAGTCGGGGCGCCTGGGTGGACCACCTGCCGGGCTGGGTGCACGGCTCCGACCAGGTGCTCGACGTCCTGCTGCGGG
This sequence comes from Verrucosispora sp. ts21, assembly GCF_002879555.1. NCBI lineage: Bacteria > Bacillati > Actinomycetota > Actinomycetes > Micromonosporales > Micromonosporaceae > Micromonospora > Verrucosispora sp. ts21. The sequence continues at coordinate 107,445 of NZ_PNOZ01000011.1, forward strand.
AGGTGCCCTGGCGGGCCGAGCGACGCACCATGTACGACACCGAGGTCGACGTCCCCCGCCTGCTCTGCTGGTACGGCGCGGGCCGGCCGCTGCCGCACCCGGTGCTCTCGGTCGCCCGCACCACGCTGACCCGGCACTACGCCGACGAGTTGGGCGAGCCGTTCGTCACCGCCGGCATGTGCCTCTACCGCGACGGCCGCGACAGCGTGGCCTGGCACGGCGACACCCAGGGCCGCTCCGCACACACCGACACCCTGGTCGCCATCGTCTCGTTCGGCTCCCCCCGCCACCTGCTGCTGCGCCCACGCGGCGGCGGCACCAGCCTGCGCTTCCCCCTCGGTCACGGCGACCTGGTCGTGATGGGCGGCTCCTGCCAACGCACCTGGGAGCACGCGGTGCCCAAGACCACCCGCCCGGTCGGCCCCCGCGTCAGCGTCCAGTTCCGCCCCGCCGGCGTCGCCTGACGGTAAGGAAGGGCACCTTGTTAACGCCTCGGGTAGAGGAAGGGCCCCTTCTTAACGCCGCAGCCAACCGCAGCCGCCCGCCGCCACCCGCAGCCTCCGCAGGCCCCGCGACCGGCCGTGCTAGAAATTACCTCCAGGGTCGATCGCCCCCGTCAGCACTCCGACGCGAAGGGCCACCATGACCCAGTCCCCCACCGAACCGCGTTCCCGCTGGTCGCCCTGGTCCCTGCACGGCGACGGCCGCACCGTACGCCCCGGCGACGTGGTGCAGCCCGACGAGCGGCTCTCCTGGCCCCGCACCCTGGGCATCGGCGTGCAGCACGTGGTGGCGATGTTCGGCGCCACCTTCACGGTGCCGCTGATCACCGGCTTCCCGCCCGCCACCACGCTCTTCTTCTCCGGGCTGGGCACCCTGCTGTTCCTGCTCATCACCGGCAACCGGCTGCCGTCGTACCTCGGCTCGTCGTTCGCCTTCATCGCCCCGGTGCTGGCGGCCAAGGCCGGCGGTGACATCGGCCCGGCCCTCGGCGGCATCGTGGTGGCCGGCGTCGCGGTGGCCCTGGTCGGCCTGGTCGTGCAGATCGCCGGCGCGGGCTGGATCAGCCGGCTGATGCCGCCCCTGGTCACCGGCGCCATCGTGATGCTGATCGGATTGAACCTCGCCCCGGTGGCCTGGGACGGCGGCGGCGACGGCGGAGTCAAGGCCCAACCACTGATCGCGGTCGTCACGCTCGTGTCGATCCTGCTGTTCACGGTGCTGTTCCGGGGCTTCCTGGCCCGACTGTCGATCCTGCTCGGGGTGCTCGTCGGGTGGCTGCTCGCCGCGCTCACCGGCGGGCTGGACCCGACGACGGTCACCGGGCTACGGGAGGCCGCCTGGATCGGGCTGCCCGAGTTCCACTCGCCCAGCTTCAGCCTGCGTGCGGTGGTGCTGATCATCCCGGTGGTGCTGGTGCTGATCGCGGAGAACGCCGGCCACGTGAAGGCGGTGGCCGCCACCACCGGCCGGAACATGGACCGCGACATGGGCAGGGCGTTCATGGGTGACGGCCTGGCCACCGTGCTCGCCGGCTCCGGCGGCGGCTCCGGCACCACCACGTACGCGGAGAACATCGGTGTGATGGCGGCGACCCGCGTCTACTCGACCGCCGCGTACTGGGTAGCCGGGCTGGCCGCGGTGCTGCTCGGGCTCAGCCCGAAGGTCGGCGCGCTGATCCTCACTGTGCCGGCCGGCGTGCTCGGCGGCGCCACCACCGCCCTCTACGGTCTGATCGCCATCCTCGGCGCCCGCATCTGGCTGGACAACCGGGTCGACTTCCAGGACCCGGTGAACCTGCTCACCGCCGCCGTCGCGGTGATCATCGGTGCCGCCGACTACACCCTCACCGCCGGCGACCTCTCCTTCAACGGCATCGCCCTGGGCACCGCCGCCGCCCTGATCGCGTACCACGGCATGCGCCTGATCGCCCGCCTCCGCAACACCACCCCGACCTCCCGCCAGGGCCCCGAGCCGGAACTCTGAGCGGATTCACCGCTCGGCTCGCCGGCAGCGTCGAGGCCGAACCGGATGTCGAAGTCCCCGGCCAGCGCCGGGGACTTCGACACGTCCGGATCAGAACTGCGAGAAGAACCGCCAGACCTCGCCCTTGGTCCACGTCCTGGCGCCGCTGTCACCGCCACCGTCGACGTGGCCGGGGGTGTGACCGCCGTCGAACGCGCCCCACTGCACCGGATACCCGGCACGGCACCCCGAGTAGACGGTGGTGATGTGCGTCCGGCTACCCGGCGCCGGCTCCGGCGCATTCTGCTGGTTGCAGCCGTTGTTGCGGACGAACCTGTCGCGCAACGCCCGCCCGCTGGCGATGTTGTCGGAGATGCCGTGGATACCGAAGTACGCCACCGGCTGGGTGCCACCGCTGCACCCGCTCAGCTCGCGCGGCGCGCCGTACACCGCGACGGCCCGGAAGATGTTCGGTCGGGCGCAGGCGAGCGCGTAACTCATGGCACCGCCATAGCTGAAACCGAGGGCGAAGCGTTGCGTCGTGTTCACGCAGAGGTCGCTCTCGATCCGCCGGATCATGTCGTCGACGAAGGTGACGTCCTCGCCGCCGGAATTGGGCCAGCCGTTGCCGATGCCCTGGGGCGCGACCAGGATCGCGCTGTTGTTCGACTGCTCCTGCTGCCCGTAGTAGGCCCAGGCGGCCCCGTCGGCGCCACCGTAGGCGACATCACCGGAGGTGCCACCCAGCCAGTGGAACGCGAACATCAACCGGTAGCGGGTGTTGTTGTTGTAGTTCGCGGGAATCCGCAGGATGAAGCTGCGACTCTTGCCACCGCTCTGGATCGTGTGCGAGCCACTGCTCAACGTCGGTGCCCTCCCGCACCCGGCCCCCGGTTCACCCGTGGGCGGTGGCGTGGACCCGCCACCGACCGCCACCAACTGCCACTGCTGGTTGGCGCCGTTGTGGTCGGCGTACTGGACGATGTTCGCCCCGTCGGCGGTCGAGGCGCCCTGCACCTCCACCACCTTGTTGCTGTGCCGGGTGATCAGCCGGACGTGGCCGGAGTCGGAGTCGGCCAGCCGGAACTGCTGGTTCGTCCCGTTGTGGTCCGCCCACTGCACGATGGCGCCACCGTCGGCGGTCGACGCCCCCGACACGTCCAGGACCTTGCCGGAATGCCGCGACTTCAGCCGGTAGTAGCCACCACCGGAGTCCACGAACTGCCACTGCTGGTTGGCCCCGTCGTTGCGCGACCACTGGCTGATCCGCGCGCCGTCGTTGGTGGCCAGCCCGTACACGTCCAGCGCCTTGCCGCTGTTGCGGTTGACGAGCACGTACCAGGCATTGGTGTCCGGCGTCGCGGCAGCGGCGGGGGCCGCATCGATTGCGACGAGTGTGCTGGCCACCAGGAGCGCCGCACCGGCCGCAGCCACTGCGGAGGACCGTCGACGTCTTTCAGGAGAGGCGGGACGAACCTCACCGGTCATTACTGACTCCTTCGACTGGGACCACGCGCGCTCAGGACAGGCGCACGTCGCCGCAGGCGCCGACGTCCGGGTGGTGGTGCAAAAACACGTCAAGGCTGCCCCTGCGGACAGCCTCAACGTAGCGTCGTCATACGTCTTACGTCAATGACGAACATCGATATGACTCCGACCTGCCCGATTCACACGTCCAGGCCAGACCGGGACCTCCAGTTACTGGCGATCGATCTGATGACCGATCACGGTGGGGCCGAGCATCACGGCGAAACCGGAGCCGTCCCGACGGGGATCGGCGGTCGGAAGCTCGACCGGCTCACCATTCGCCGTCGAGCCCACCGGGCGAGGACCGATCCAAGCGACGACCACGTCGGTCTCACCCTTGAGGAACCGCTGCGCACGCACCCCGCCGGTCGCCCGCCCCTTCGCCGGGTACGCCGCGAACGGCGTCACCTTGACAGTGCCGCCGGTGGAGGTCACCACCATCGGCTCACCGTGCTGCGGATCGTCGGTACGCACCGCACCGAAGTACACCACCTGCGTCCCGGCCGGCAGGGCGATGCCGGCCATGCCGCCACCCTTGAGCCCCTGCGGACGAACCGTGCCGGCGGGAAAACGCAACAGCGACGCCGCGCTGGTCAGGAAGGCCAGAGATTCCGCACCGTCGGTCAACCAGGTCGCCCCGACCACCTCGTCGCCGTCCCGCAGCCCGATCACCTCGAACTCGTCGGAGCGGACCGGCCAGTCCGGGGCACACACCTTGACCACCCCCTGCCGGGTGCCCAACGCCAAACCGGGAGAACCCTCGGCCGTCGGGCCGAGCGGCGCCAGACCGACCACGCTCTCCCCCGGCTCCAACGGCACCAACTCGGCCGCGGACATCCCACCACGCAACGACACCGTGCCCGCCTGCTCCGGCAACACCGGCAACGGCAACACGTCCACCTTGAACGCGCGACCGGCGCTTGTCACCAACAGCACCCGACCCCGGGCGGTGGAGTGCACCACCGCGCGTACCGCGTCGTGCTTGACCCGGCCGTGCCGGCGGCGCCCCTCGGCGGCCTCCTCCGACTCGGCCGCGGTCCGCGCCACCAGACCGGTAGCGGACAGGATCACCTGACACGGGTCGTCGGCCACCTCCAGCGGCCCGGCCGGGGCGGAGGCGGCGAGCACCTCCTTCAGGTCACCGTCGACAAGCGTGGTCCGACGCGGTGCGGCGAACTGCTTGACCACCGCAGCCAACTCGTCGGAGACGAGCTTCTTCAGCACGTTCTCGTCGTCCAGGATGGTGGACAGCTCGGCGATCTCGGCGCGCAGCTTCTCCTGCTCGGCCTCCAACTCCAGCCGGTCGTACTTGGTCAGCCGACGCAACGGGGTGTCCAGGATGTAACTGGCCTGGATCTCGGAGAGCTTGAACCGGCGCATCAGGCCGTCCTTGGCCTCCTGGGCGTCCTCACTGGCCCGGATCAGCTTGACCACCTTGTCGATGTCCAGCAGGGCGATCAGCAGACCGTCGACCAGGTGCAGCCGCTCCTCGCGCTTACGCCTGCGGTACGCGCTGCGCCGGGTCACCACCTCGTAGCGGTGCGCCAGGAACACCTCCAGCAGCGCCTTCAGCCCGAGGGTGCGCGGCTGCCCGTCGACAAGCACCAGGTTGTTCACGCCGAAGGACTGCTCCAGCGGGGTGAGGCGGTACAGGTCGGCCAGCAACGCCTGCGGGTTGACCCCCACCTTGCACTCGATGACCAGGCGGGTGCCGTTCTCCCGGTCGGTCAGGTCCTTGACGTCGGCGATCCCGGTCAGCCGCTTGGTCTTGGTGACCTCGTTGGTGATGGCCGCGATGACCTTCTCCGCGCCCACCCCGTACGGCAACTCGACCACGGTGATCGCCTGCCGACCCCGGCTGCCCTCCAGCGGACCGATCTCCACCTTGCCGCGCATCCGCACCACGCCCCGGCCGGTCTCGTAGGCACGGCGCACCTCGTCGAGGCCGAGCAGCAGACCACCGGTGGGCAGGTCGGGGCCGGGCACGAACTCCATCAGCTTGTCGAGGGTGGCGTTCGGGTGCCGGATCAGCCAGCGCGCCGCCGACACGACCTCGCCCAGGTTGTGCGGGATCATGTTGGTCGCCATCCCGACCGCGATCCCGGAAGTGCCGTTGACCAGCAGGTTCGGGAAGGCGGCCGGCAGCACGGTGGGCTGGGTCAGCGAGCCGTCGTAGTTGGGCTCGACGTCGACGGTCTCCTCACCCAGCTCGCCGACGAGCAGCATCGCCTCCCGCGACATTCGAGCCTCAGTGTTGTGGTTGACGAAACCGCCAGCGAGGAATGAGTGGTCTTCTGTGTCGACCCTGATTGAGTAGACCTCGGCCGGCTCGCACGGGGTCACCTCGGTGATCCGCTCGAATCGGTAGCCCGAGTCCATCACAGGCAGGATCGTCGCCAAGATCTCGGGATCCTTGATCCGATCGACGATGCGAAGCCGTTCAGTCTCCCAACGCTCTACCCGGTCGAAGTTGTGCCGAGTCAGCCACTTGCGGCCCGAACCACGCCTGTCGAAGGCGAGCGCCCCACGAACGTACTCGGCCACGAAGGGCGCGTGGTCTTTACTGAGTCGATGCGGGCGCAGCGGTGAACGCTTGAGCACCCTGTGCAGCACAGCCTGCTTGGTACGGAGGAACCCGACTCGATTGGCGAACGCCGCGATGTTCCGCATCCCTGAAATGACCAGTCGATGCTCCACCGAGCCACTCGGACGCGTATATTGCCGCCAACACGCGATGACGCCGAACTCCGCCAACAACTCTTGGACGTCCCGAGTAAGGCGTTCACTGAAGCTCGTGTACTGAATGGTGAAGCTGTCCTTCGCTACCCGTACGCCGCCGTCTCCTTCAAACAACGCCATCAGGAACGCACGCTTCACACCCCACCCTCCGGTCCAGACGAACTGCGGAACGAACTTGTCCCGCGCCTGATGTCCGATGAGTTCGGCGAGCGGGCTGGCACGGAACGCGGCCATCCCCCCGGCATACTCCTGTACATCCAGCTCCTGGATGCGTTTGCGGTCGCGGCGGGTATGCCGCTCGCTGACGTAGCGCTGCCCGCCTACGACTTGGTCGTATGCATGCAGAACCTCGCCGAAGAAGTGCTCATCCGTATTGTTGAAGCCCGCTCGCGACTCACTCGCGAACCCTTCGGATACCCAGGCACCCCCGAGTACTCCCAGCATGTACTCCCGAGCCGTAGGGGTTACCTGGTACCAGGCGTTTCGCGCGATGCAGACGACCGTGTCGGGGGCCACCTCGTCGAGACGTCGCCATTGGAACACTGGCACGCCGAGCGGTGCTTCCAGGCACAAGACCAGGTGATTCTCGCTGCCCCGGAGTGAGAACCCGGCTTCGGTACGGATCTGGATGGTGGGATGGACTCCCGAGTTGAAAACCTTGCTTGCCCGGACGGCCTTGCCGTCCTTGTCGAGCACCTCGAAATCGACGTCAGCCTCACTATCGGGAGCGAGATCCACCAGCTCGCCGATTCGAGGACTCGAACCGTCCGCCAGGCGAATTCGAGTATCGCCCGTCACGCAGTAACGCGCCGCCGCCGGTCCATCGTCTGGACTCCCAAAATTTCCATGCCCGTCGATGAGTGGGACGTTGAGGGAGAAGTCCTGCGCCATCCGAACCATGGCGTCGTAGATCGCGGTGTCGCCGTGCGGGTGGTAGCGGCCCATCACGTCACCGACCACGCGGGCCGACTTGACGTGCGCCCGGTCGGGCCGGAAGCCCGACTCGTACATGGCGTAGAGGATGCGCCGGTGCACCGGCTTGAGGCCGTCGCGGGCGTCCGGCAGGGCGCGGGAGTGGATGACCGAGAAGGCGTACTCCAGGTAGGAGTCGGAGACCTCGGTGACCAGCGGGTTGTCGAAGACCCGCGCGCCGGCCCGGTCGAACGCGGAGTGGTCGACCTTCGTTTCCTTGCGGCGTGCCATGGTTCAGCTTTCCTTCCGAAGAACCCGTTGGTCAGGCGTCGATGGCGTCGCGGTCGACGCGGTCGGCGGAGTCGATCAGCCAGTTGCGGCGCGGCTCGACCTTCTCCCCCATCAGCAGTTCGAGGATGCGCTCGGCGGCGTCGACGTCCTCCAGGGTGATCCGGCGCACCGAGCGGGTGGCCGGGTTCATCGTGGTCTCCCACAACTCGTCGGCGTCCATCTCACCGAGACCCTTGAACCGGGGGATGGGGGTGACGATCTGCTTGCCGGCCTGCTCCAGCTTGCGGACGGTCGCCTCCATCTCCGCCTGGGTGTAGGTGTAGACGGTCTCCGGGTTACGCCCCTTGGTGGTGATCTTGTGCAGGGGCGGCATCGCGGCGTAGAGCCGACCCGCCTCGATCAGCGGTCGCATGTACCGGGCGAACAGGGTGATCAACAGGGTCCGGATGTGCGCGCCGTCGACGTCCGCGTCGGCCATGATGAGCACCCGGCCGTACCGCATGGAGGACAGGTCGAAGGTACGCCCGGAGCCCGCGCCGAGCACCTGCACGATGGCCGCGCACTCGGCATTGTCCAGCACCTGCTGGAGGTTGGCCTTCTGCACGTTGAGGATCTTGCCCCGAATCGGAAGAAGCGCCTGATATTCGGCAGAACGGGCAAGTCGCCCTGTGCCCAGGGCGCTGTCCCCTTCCACGATGAACAATTCACTTCTGTCGATGCCCGAGGCGCGGCAGTCGACCAGTTTGGCCGGCATGGCGGCGCCTTCGAGGGCGGTCTTGCGGCGGGCGGCGTCCTTCTGCTGCTTCTGGGTCAGGCGTACCCGCGCAGCGTCGACGATCTTCTGCAGGACCGTACGCGCCTCGGTCTTGGTCTTGCGGTCGTCCAGCCAGGACTTGAGGTGCTGCTCGACCAGCCCCTGCACCACCTTGGTGACGCCGGCGGTGGAGAGCTCGTCCTTGGTCTGGGAGGTGAACTGCGGCTCGGGCACCCGCACGTGCACCACCGCGGTCATGCCCTCCAGCACGTCGTCCAGGGTGGGCGCGTCCTCCTTGGCCTTGAGCAGGCCACGGGTGTTGCGTACGGCGTCGGCGAGGGTACGCGCCAGAGCTCGCTCGAAGCCCTTGCGGTGAGTCCCGCCGTGCGCGTTGCGGATGGTGTTGGTGAAGCACTCGACGGTGCGCTCGTAGCCGGTGCCCCAGCGGAACGCCACCTCGATCTCGGCGCGTCGCTGCACGTTGGACTGCATGACGCCGTTGGCGTCGGCGGCGTTCTCCCGGTAGGTGCCCTCGCCGGTGACCAGCAGGGTGCCGGAGACCGGCCGGTCGCCGGCCGGGGCGAGGAAGTCCACCATGTCGGTGAGCCCGTTGGGGTAGTGGAACTGCTCCCTGGTCGGCTCCTCGACCGTGAGGTCGCGCAGGGTGTAGCTGACCCCGGGCACCAGGAAGGCGGTGTGGCGCAGCTTGGCGCGCACGGCGTCGTGGTCGAGGGTGGCGCCGGTCTCGAAGTAGCGGGCGTCGTACCAGTAGCGGATCGAGGTGCCGGTGCGCTGGCCGCGCTTCATCGCGCCGACGACCTGCAGGCCCGGGCCGGGGGTGAACGGCGCGTCCGGGCCGTCGCCGTCGAAGATGCCCGGTACGCCGTGGCGGAACGACATGGTGTGCACCTTGCCGCTGCGGCGCACGGTGACGTCGAAGCGGCGGGACAGCGCGTTGACCGCCGAGGCGCCCACGCCGTGCAGACCGCCGGAGGTCTTGTAGCCGGAGCCGCCGAACTTGCCGCCGGCGTGCAGCCGGGTGAGCACCAGCTCGACGCCGGAGATGCCGGAGCGGGCGTGCACGTCGGTGGGGATGCCCCGGCCGTCGTCGTCGACCTGCACCGAGCCGTCGGCGTGCAGGGTGACCTCGATGGTGGTGGCGTGGCCGGCGACGCCCTCGTCGGTGGAGTTGTCGAGGATCTCGTTGACGAGGTGACCCACGCCACGGCTGTCGGTGGAGCCGATGTACATGCCGGGCCGTTTGCGGACGGCGTCCAGCCCCTCAAGGTGCGTGAGGTCGTCGGCCCCGTACAGGGTCTCTGGCTCTGCGGTCAACTCCGTCGTACTCCCCGGTCTCGGCGATGCGCTGCCCCGCACCGTCGGTGGTTGGCCCAGCGTGGGACGGCCGCAGCGAGCGTAGCCGTACGCCCCGACAGCTGATGCGGACACCCGCGCGGCGCGCCGCAGGAGGCCGCCGCTGGTGGTACCTGCCGCGGTCAACGCCTCGGCGTCGCGCCTTATGCCCGGTGCTGCCTCCGGTGTGGGCTGGGATTTAACTCCCGCCTGACCCAGATGTCACATCTGTTTCCCGTTGTTGACGTACGTCACACCTGCGTGATTCCATCACGCACCAGAGGATCTTTCATATTTCCATGAATGGATGGGGATGCCATGTCCGGGTTGCGTCGTACCGCCGCCGCGATGGCTCTGGCCGTCGCCGCGGCGACCCTTTCCACAGCCGTGACCACCGCCGCTCCCGCGGCCGCGGCGCTGCCCACCGCTGCGGTCGCCCTCGGCGACAGCTTCATCAGCGGCGAGGGTGCCGGGGCGTACCAGCCGGTGGTCGACTCGACCGGGGTCGCACGCAGCTTCCCGGGCTGGACAGCGTCGAACAGCAACGCCTTCTTCTGCCACCGGTCCGGCAACGCCTCGCTGCACAAGGCGTCGCTGCCCGGCATCCAGGACCGGTTCAACCTGGCCTGCTCCGGCGGCCAGCCGCGCGACATCGCCGCCGCCTCGTCGGCGCGCGCCAACGGCCGTCAGGTGGCCGCCCAACTCGACCAGCTTCGTACCGTCGCCCGCACCCACGACATCGACCTGGTGCTGATCGGGCTGGGCTCCAACAACAGCTCGTTCACCTTCGGCGGGGTCGCCGAGAAGTGCGCCAACCGGTTCATCGCCGACGCCTGGACCGGCTGGTGGGAGTTCTGGGCGTACCTCAACGGCCCGGTGGAGCAGAAGCCCTGCACCGACGCGGACCTGGCCACCGCCGCGCAGATCAGCGCCGCGACCGCCGAGACCACCGCCGCGGTACGCCAGATCCTGACCACCCTGCGCGAGGTGGACGCCGACGGTCAGCACCGGGTGGTGCTGCAGGACTACACGAACCCGCTGCCGCTGGACCTGGCCTCGCCGTACCACTCGGAGGACAGCCGGGACGACACCCGGGACAAGTTCCGCGCCCTCGGTGCCGAGCGGTACGCCGCCGGCTGCCCGATCCACCGGGCCAGCCTCGCCCCCGGCCACCGCTTCTCCCAGGGACTCGGCACCATCGTGCGCTCCACCCGGGACACCCTGGCCGCCGAGTTCCCCGGCACCGACCTGGTCTACCTCAACGTCCAGCGGGCCTTCGACGGCGCCCGGCTCTGCGAGAACTCGAACAGCCCGACCGGCACGCTGGCCACCCCGATCCGGCTGATGGACAACCCGCCCAACGGCACCTTCGTCACCAGCCTCTCCGGCAAGGACAAGATCGCCATCCAGCGGATCGCGAACACCTGCGTGACCTACTTCCAGACCTGCCAGGAGTCGTGGCACCCGAACGCCGCCGGGCACCAGGTGCTCGGCCAGTGCCTGGCCGGCGCGGCCACCGCCACCGCCCGCTCGGTTGCCTGCGTACGGGCGTCGAACGGCACGATAAGCGTCTCCTGAGCACCAGGACACTCCCGCCCGGATCGTCCGTGATCCGGGCGGGGGCGTTCCCGGACCCACCTACCGGCCGGTAACCTCAGGTCGGTGAGCGCGACTGTGGAATACGTGCAGGAATTCGTCCAGGTCGACGGCGCCCGCCTGGGCATCCAGGTCTACCCGGAGCCCACCGGCCCGGCGGAGGCACCGGTGGTGCTTGTCGTGCCGGCCATGGGGGTTCGGGCCCGGTACTACCGGCCGTTCGCCACCGCCCTGCGCGCCGCCGGGCTGGCCGTGGTCGTGGCCGACCTGCGCGGTACCGGCGAGAGCACGCCCCGGCCGAGCCGGGCCTGCCGGTACGGCTACACCGAACTGGCCGCCGACATCGGTGCGGTACGCACAGCGCTCAAGGCCCGCTTCGACGGTCGACGCACGCTGCTGCTCGGGCACTCCCTCGGTGGGCAGGCCGCCGTGCTGCACCTGGCCCTGCACGGCGAGCAGGAGGTCGACGGGTTGGTGCTGGTGGCCGTCGGCATCCCGTACTGGCGGGACTTCACCGGCCCACGGCGGTACGGCGTGCTGCCGTACACCCAGGGCATCGCCGCCACGGCCCGGCTGCTCGGGGTCTGGCCCGGCTGGGGATTCGGTGGCCGCCAGGCGCGCGGGGTGATCCGCGACTGGGCGCACACCGCGCGGACCGGCCGTTTCCCGCACCTGGACGGCGTCGACACCGAGGCGGCGGTGCGGCAGATCCGCACCCCGGTTCTGGCGGTCAGCGTCGACGACGACCAGTACACCCCCCATTCGACGCTGGACCGGCTCTGCGCCAAGCTCGCCGCGGCTCCCGTCGTCCGCGAGCGGCACGGCGGCCCGGACGGCGTCGCGCTCGACCACTTCACCTGGGTACGGCACGCCGCCGAGCCGCTGGCCGCGCGGGTCGCCGCGTTCGCCGCCGCCCTCCCCGCACGCTGATCCAGGCTGTCCCCGACCCCACGATTAGTGCCCCGCATCGGGGGTAAGCCGCAGCGCTCGAAACGGCTGAGGGGGACACATCATGTCGGACACGCACACCACCCTGCGATCCATGCACGACCTGGGCCTGGCGGCCTGGTTCGGCGGCTCCCTGATGGGGGCGTTCGGCGTCAACGGCGCCGCAGCCCGGGTCGGCGACTCGACCCAGCGAATTCCGGTGGCTTCGGCCGGCTGGTCCAAGTGGACGCCGGTCAACGCCGCCGCCATCGGCGCCCACCTCGCGGGCGCCGTCGGTGAACTGGTCACCGAGAGCCCGCGGATGGCCGCCCAGCGCGGCGTCGGTCGGGCGAGCACGCTGAAGACCGCCCTGACCGTCGGTGCCCTCGCGGCGACCGGTTACAGCCGGATGCTCGGCAATCGGCTGTCCAGGGCCGGCGGCACCAGCGTGGCCGGCGTCACCGAGCCGAACCAGCAGACGCCGCAGAACGTGGCCGCCTGTCAACGGCAGCTCAAGCTGCTCCAGTGGGCCATCCCGGCGCTCACCGGCGCGCTGATCGTGGTCACCGCGTACATGGGTGAGCAGCAGAAGCCCGGGCAGGTGCTGCGCGGCATGCTGGGCCGGGCCAACGGCCTGATGCAGACACCGAAGACGATGGCCAAGGGCGGCGGCCTGATGCAGATGTCGAAGGCGATGAGCCGCAACGGCCACTGACATGGCGGTGACGCGGGCGGTCCGGCGGCAGCGGGTGAGGTCGCGCCGCTGAGGCCGGCAGCAGCATCCGGACCGCCGGCCGGCAACCGGCGCCGATCAGCGAGGTGGCCATGACGGACAGGGACAGGCAGGACCAGGGCCCCGAGGGCGTCGAGCCGTGGGGGACCACTGACGGCTTCGATGCCGACCCGCCGTGGGGCGTCGGCGAGGACTCACCGATGGACGAGGGCAGTGAGCCGACCGCCGTGGCGGAGGGTCGGCGTGGTGAACGGCGGGCGGGTGAGACGCCGCGGGAGCATCCGCCCGCCGGCCGGCACGGGTTCGGGTCGGTGGAGCCGACCCGGACGCCGGCGGCCGGGCCGGGCGCGCCGCCGGATCCGGCGCCGCCGCGCCGCTCGTTCCCGGCGGAGGTGGCCGGTGAGGATCTGCCGGACAACGCGTTGGAGGAGGCGACCGGCATGCGGCCGGAAGGGATCTCCCGGCGCGGTTGAACACGGCCTCGGGAGGACCTGCTCAGTGGCGCGCCGATCGGCCGGCGGATACCCGCCCGGCGGATTGGCGCGCCGATCGGCCGGCGGGTACCCGCCCGGCGGCGAGCAGCCCGGTGAGCCGTTCGGCGTCGCGCTGGGCCTGCCCGGCACAGCAGTTGTTGAACAGCACGTGCAGCTCGTCGGCCTGCTCGGCGAACTCGGTCAGCAGGTCCGACCAGATGCGCAGCTCCCGGTCGCCGTAGGCGTACCGGAAGCGGTCCTCCTTGTCGCCGCCGTCCCAGGCGGTGCTGTGCCCGTGCATCCGCACCATCGCCAGCTCGGCGGTGGCGTGCAGGATCGGTGGCACCGACTCGGGGTGGCCCTGCGGCATGTCCACGCAGCAGAACGTGAGCCCCTGGTCGCGGAGAAAGGCCAGGGTCTCCAGCGCCGCCCGACCGTCGAACCAGGACCCGTGTCGCAGCTCGACGGCGACCCGCCACGGCCGGCAGCGGTCGGCCAGTTCCGCGATCCGCCGTCGGGCCGCGTCGCCGCGGGCCAGCCACGGCGGGAACTGCAACAGCACCGCGCCGAGCCGGTCGGCCGCCGCGATCGGGTCCAGCGCCGCGCGGAACCGCCGCCACAACTCGTCGTACGCCGTCGGCGGCAGGTCACGCCGACGGATCTGGGCCGGCCCGCCGACCGGGCGCAGGTCGGCGGGGAGGGTGGCGACCGGGGTCGGATGGCCGGTGAAGAGGCGGTACGCCTTGACGTTGAAGGTGAAGTCGTCGCCGGTGGCGTCGACCCAGCCCTGGGTCGTCTCCGGTGCCGGCACGGCGTAGTACGACGTGTCCACCTCGACCAGTGCGAACCTGCCCGCGTAGTGGCGCAACCGGCCGGCCGGGGTGTTCGCCTCGCGCGGATACCAGCCGGAGCGCACAAGCGTCCGGTCGGCCCACGAGGACGTGCCCACCTTGATGACAGTCATGTAATTCAGTGCACCGCCACCGGCGGGGATCGGCAACCGGTGGCGGCGCCAGTGGGTTTGGATCGGCCGCAACCGGGGAGCCCACCAGTTGGCTACTGCGGTTTACTGGAGGTAAGGATGCGTGCGCTACGGCTGCCTGCGTGGAAGAGCGAACCGGAACTGGTCGAGGTCGACGAGCCGACACCCGGCCCGGGCGAGGTGGTGGTGAAGATCGGCGGCGCCGGCGCATGCCACTCCGACCTGCACCTGATGCACGACTTCGAGGCCGGTTCCCTGCCCTGGAATCCGCCGTTCACGCTCGGTCACGAGAACGCCGGTTGGGTGCACGCCCTCGGCGCCGGTGTGACCGGACTGGAGATCGGCCAACCGGTCGCCGTCTACGGGCCGTGGGGCTGCGGGGCCTGCGCCCGCTGCCGGGTCGGTGCCGAGAACTACTGCGAGAACCCGGGCGCCGCACCCATCCCCGGGGGCGGAGGCGGTCTCGGCCTGGACGGCGGAATGGCCGAGTACGAGTTGGTGCCGGACGCCCGGCTGGTGGTGCCGCTGCCCGAGGGGCTGGATCCGGTGCTGGCGGCGCCGCTGACCGACGCGGGCCTGACCCCGTACCACGCGATCCGCCGCTCGTGGCCGAAGCTGCCGCCCGGCAGCACGGCCGTGGTGATCGGCGTGGGTGGGCTCGGTCATGTCGGGGTGCAGATCCTCAAGGCCACCACCGCTGCCCGGATCATCGCCGTGGACACCCGGGACGAGGCGTTGCGGCTGGCCGAGGAGTGCGGCGCCGACCAGACGCTGCGGTCGGGTGAGGGGACCGTCGAGGAGATCCGCTCGGCCACCGGCGGCCGGGGCGCGGACGTCGTGCTGGACTTCGTCGGCGCGGACGCCACCATGAAGATGGGTGCCGCCGCCGCGCGTACCGTGGGCGACCTGACCATCGTCGGCATCGGCGGCGGATCGCTGCCGGTGAGCTTCTTCTCCGTGCCGTACGAGGTGAGCATCCAGACCACCTACTGGGGCAGCCGACCGGAGCTGATCGAGGTGCTGGACCTGGGCTCCCGTGGGCTGCTTGCGCCGAAGACCACCACGTTCTCCCTGGACGACGCGATGAGCGCGTACCGGCAGATGCAGGACGGCACCCTCGAAGGCCGCGCCGTGATCGTGCCCTGACCACCGGTTCCCGCGCCCTCTAGGATGATCATGTGGTCGCCGCGCTGGAGCTCTACCTGGACCCGGTCGCCACCCGCCGGATCCGGGTGCTCTGGGATGCCCTGGAGGCCGAGGGGGTGCAGAGCCTGCGGTCGCTGTTGGAGCAACGGCACCGACCGCACGTCTCGCTCGCGGTCGCGCCCCGGTTCGACCCGGAGCAGGTGGCGGCGGCGTTGGCCGGTTTCACGGTGGCCGCACCGCTGCGGCTGTCCTTCCAGCACGCCGGGCAGTTCGTCGGCCGGGTGCTCTGGCTGGGCCCGGCGCCCACCGCGGAGCTGCTGGCACACCATCGACGGGTGTACGACCGGCTCGCCGCCGCCGGCATCGCCCTGCACGAGCACTACCACCCGGGCCGCTGGATCCCGCACTGCACCCTGTCGATGCGCGTGCCGAACACCCTGATGGCCGCCGCCGTCCGCCGCTGCCTGGAAGTCCTCCCCCTGGAAGCCACAATCGCCTCCGCCGCCCTGACCGACCACGCCCACAACATCTCCCACCCCCTCCCCTAACCACC
>NZ_PNOZ01000120.1:0-13434 GCF_002879555.1 Verrucosispora sp. ts21
CCCGCCCCGCCCTCCGACCCGTGGATCTTGCACTTCTTGTCGGGGCATAACATGTCAAAAGGGGTGAGTTGGCGACGGGAAGTGCAAGATCGGCGGGGTTGGATGAGGGAGGGGGTTGACGTGTCGGCGGGGGTGCGTGTGGGGGGTGGGTTGGCTGCTAGCGTCTACGGGGTGTCGCGCAGCCGCACCGAACGCCTGGTCAACCTGGTGATCTGTCTGCTGTCTACGCGGCGGTTCCTGACCGCCGCGCAGATCGCCGCGACCGTGCCCGGTTACGAGCACGATCCGGACGATGCCCGTGAGCACGAGGCGTTCCAGCGCAAGTTCGAGCGGGACAAGGCCGAGCTGCGGGAGTTGGGCGTGCCGCTGGAGACCGGCACGGCGAGCGCCTTCGACACGGAGCCGGGATATCGGATCGCCCGCAGGGAGTACGCCCTCCCGGAGATTCCGCTCAAACCCGACGAGGCCGCCGCGGTGGGCATCGCTGCCCGGCTGTGGCAGCACGCGGGGTTGGCGGCCGCCGCGTCGTCCGGCCTGGCGAAGCTACGTGCGGCCGGCGTGGACGTGGATCCCCATGCCACCCTCGGGCTCGAACCGATGGTCAACGTCGATCCGGCGTTCGCGCCGCTGACGGCCGCCGCCCGGGACCGGCGCGAGGTCCGCTTCGACTACCGGGTACCGGACCGGGACGCACCCGATCGTCGGCGACTCCAGCCGTGGGGCGTGGTCTGCTGGCGGGGACGCTGGTACGTGGTCGGCCACGACCTGGATCGTGACGCCACCCGCTGTTTCCGGCTGTCCCGGGTGGTCGGCCAGGTACGCGCCACGGGTACGCCGGGCGCCTACCAGCCGCCCGTCGGTGTCGACCTGATCAGCCACGTGGCCCGCTGGTCCGGCCCGACCGAACACACCGGACGGGCCACCGTGCTCGTCACTCCCGGGCGGGCCGCCGGGCTGCGTCGGGTGGCTGTCGAGGTGACTCTCGGGCCGGAGGCGGACCGCCTGGTCCTGCCGTACACCGACGTGGATCTGATCGCCAGTCACCTGGTCGGCTACGGACCCGAGGTGCGGGTGCTGGACCCACCGGAGGTGCGCGACGCGGTCATTCAACGCCTCAAGGAGATCGCCGCCCACCACGACCTCCCGCCCGCCGTCCCGGTACGCGCGAGGAGTGAGCTTGCGAGCCCGGCAGTCGCGAACGGAAGGTCTGACCGGTGAGCGCGAGGAGTGAGCTTGCGAGCCCCGCAGTCGCGAACGGAAGGTCTGACCGGTGAGTGTGAAGGCTGGCACGCGGACCTCTGCCGACCGGTTGGCGCGGCTGCTCAACCTGGTGCCGTACCTGCTCGCCCGGCCCGGCATCGAGATCGCCGAGGCGGCCGGCGATCTCGGGGTGACCGAGCGGCAGTTGCGGGAGGACCTGGAGCTGCTCTGGGTCTGTGGTCTGCCGGGTTACGGTCCGGGCGACCTGATCGACATGGCTTTCGACGGCGACCGGGTGACCATCACCTACGACGCGGGTATCGACCGGCCGCTGCGGCTCACCCCGGACGAGGCGCTCGCCCTGGTCGTCGCGCTGCGGATGCTGGCCGAGACCCCCGGGGTGGCCAACCGGGAGGCCGTCGAGCGGGCCCTGGCGAAGATCGAGGATGCCGGCGGCGACCTGGTGGCGGCGCCGGTCGAGGTACGGCTGCCCGGTGACGCGCGCCGGGTCGAGCAGTTGCGGGCCGCGGTGGAGGGTGGGCGCGCGTTGCGCATCACCTACTACACCCGGGCGCGCGACGAGACCACCGAGCGGGTGATCGACCCGCTGCGGATGCTGATGGCCGGTGGTCGGGCGTACGTCGAGGCGTGGTGCCGGCGGGCCGAGGCGGTACGGCTGTTCCGGGCCGACCGCATCGACGCGGTCACCGAGTTGGACGAGCCGGCCGTGGTGCCGCCGCAGGCCCGCCCTCAGGATCTCAGCGAGGGCGTGTTCCGCCCCTCGCCGGACCTGCCGCTGATCACGTTGCGGATCGGTCGGGGCGAACGGTGGATCACCGAGTACTACCCGTGCGAGCGGGTGGAGTCCGACGGTGAGCGGTGGGTGGTCTCGTTGCGGGTCACCGATCTCGGCTGGGCCCGACGGTTCGTGCTGGGCCTGGGCTCGGAGGTCACCGTGCTGGCCCCGGCGGAGCTGGCCGAGCAGGTCCGGGACACGGCGGTGGCGGCGCTGGAGGCGTACGCGAGGCCGGTGCCGGCCGGCGCGGACCCGGCGGCGGCGGTGCCCAGGCAGTAGGCTGACGCCGTGCTGAAGTGGATCGTGCTCGCGCTGGTGCTGGTGCCGTTGGTCGTCCTCGCGCTGGCGGTCCGTCCGCTACTCGCCCGGTTGCCGCAGCTGCGTCGGGCCGCGGTGCGCCTGCAACGGCGGGCCGACGAGGCGGCGGCGTTGGGCGTGGCCGCGGAGAGCCTGCAGCAGCGGGCCGAAGGGTTGCAGGGGCGGCTGGAGACGACCCAGCGTCGCCTCGCCGTGATCAGGGCCCGCCGAGGCGACTGAGCTGCGGTGCTGTGGATGTGGGCAGCCACGCCGATCGTTCGCGCAGCGGCACCGGCTTTCGGTCCGAAGATCGGAGTCAACTAGTTGACGAGACGCTTGCGGGTGGCTGAGACTTCACCCGCCGGAACGGATCCACCACCGCCCCGGTGGGTGGCAACAGCTCTCGTCGCACGTACGATGGGCTGCGGAACCACCCCCGTTGACACAAGCGACTGGAGCTTCACATGGGTGCCCTCAGGCCCTGGCACATCGCCGTACTCGTGGTCGTGATGATCCTGCTCTTCGGCGCGAAGCGGCTCCCGGACGCGGCGCGTTCCCTGGGTCGTTCGCTGCGCATCATCAAGGCCGAGACCAAGAGCCTGGCTGACGACGACGACCGCGACCTGGCCGGCAAGGCCGACGCTCAGGCCGGCTACCAGCCGCTCGCGCCGCAGCCCCCGCAGCAGCAGCCGTACCAGGGCACGGTGCAGCAGCCGGTCGTCGACCCGGTGCAGCGCGTCCGCGACAACTGAGCGAGGGGCCCGACCACCGTGGCCTTCGCCCTGCGTAAGCGTGGCCCGAGCAAGTTCGAACGGGCCGCCGACGGCTCGATGACGCTCGTCGAGCACTTCCGCGAGCTGCGTTCCCGGCTGTTCCGGGCGTCGCTGGCGATCGTGGTCGGGCTGATCGCCGGCTTCGCGCTCGCCCAGCCGGCGTTCAACCTGCTCAAGCAGCCGTACTGTCGACTGCCGGGCATGATGGTCGACGGCGACTGCCAGCAGTTCCTGATGCTGGCCCCCGCCGACGGCTTCATTCTCAAACTCAAACTGGCGCTCTGGATCGGGCTGATCATCGGCGCCCCGGTCTGGCTCTACCAGTTGTGGGCGTTCATCGCGCCCGGCCTGCACCGGCACGAGCGCAAGTGGGCGTACGTCTTCGTCACGATCGCGGCGCCGCTGTTCGCCGCCGGCGCGGTGCTCGCCTACTTCGTGGTCGACAAGGGCCTGGCGTTCCTGCTGGAGGCCGGTGTCACGGGCACCGACTCGCAGCTCGAGGTGACCCGCTACATCAGCTTCGTCACCACCATGATCCTGCTGTTCGGGGTGGCCTTCGAGTTCCCGCTCACCCTGCTGATGCTCAACTTCACCGGGGTGGTCAGCGCCAAGCGGCTGCTGAGCTGGTGGCGGGTGGTGGTGTTCATCTGCTTCGCGTTCGCGGCGGTGGCAACGCCCGACCCGGGCCCGTTCGGGATGACGCTGCTGGCGCTCTGCCTCAGCCTGCTCTACTTCATCGCGGTCGGGGTGGCGTTCCTCAACGACCGGCGCAAGGGCCGCGGCAAGGAGGTCTACGCCGGCATCGGCGACGACGAGGCATCCCCGCTGGAGGTCGACCGCGACCAGGTGGCGGCGGGACAGCCGGTGGAGGCGGTCAGCCCGATCGAGGCACCGGAGCCGATCACCGCGCCCAAGCCGATCGAGCGGCGCTACGACGACGTGACCTGACGGTCGCCGAGGTGACCCGTCCGCGCCTGTGATGCAGCGGGCGGGTCGCCTGCTGTTGGCAGCCATGCGCTGCGACGGGCTCCTAGCGCATGGCTCACTGCCTGTCAGCGATGCAGTCGGCAATCCGTCACCGGGCCTACTCGGCGCAACAGACGGGTAATGACGCCTTAACGATGTGTTGTCGCACTTCGACGAGGAAGGTCGTTGCCACGTGCGCCGTACGTTGCGTTATCGCTCGCCGACTTGACCTGCTCGTGCACGGGTGACGACGGCCGCGTGCGTCCCGGCCGTGTGGTGGTGAGCCAGCTGCCCGCACGTCCGTCGGTAGCCGCCCGGCTCGTTGTGGCACCCGTGTCCTGCGAAGAATCCGGCCTAACCCCATGCTGCCCATGGGAGTCCCATCAGCGGGACTACGACGGCGGCGGGTGCGTTCCCCGATCGGAGCCAGGTATTGATTCGCGTCGTCGTCGCCGAGGAGATGAGTCTGCTGCGCAGCGCGCTCTGCGTAGCGCTGTCGAGCGAGGATGAGATCGAGGTGGTGGCCCAGGTGGCCCGGGCGTTGGACCTGTCCGACGTCCTGCGACGGCACCGCCCTGACGTCGTACTGGTGGACCTGGCCTCGGAGATCGCGCCGTCGGTCGAGGTGGTCGCCGAGATCGCGGGTGCGGCACCCGACGCCGCGGTGCTGGCGATGGGCCGCCGGTGGAGTCCGACGGTGGTCGGGGATCTGCTGGCGGCCGGAGCGCACGGGCTGATCGGCATGGACGCGCCGGTGGAGGCGCTGGTCGGGGCGGTACGGGAGGTGGCGACCGGCGGACGGGTGATCGACGCCGAGGTCGCCGTGACCGCGCTGATGCCCCCGGGTAGCCCGCTGACCCGTCGGGAGGCGGAGGTGCTGCGGGTCGCCGCCGAAGGGCTGCCGCTCAAGGAGATCGCCCGCCGTCTCTTCCTGGCGCACGGCACGGTGCGCAACCATCTGTCGGCGGTGATGCGCAAGACGGGTGCCCGCAACCGGATGGAGGCGGCATGGCAGGCCCGCCGCCACGGCTGGATCTAGGCCCGTCGGGCGGCCGGGGACACCGTGAGCCGTACTGACCGGTACGTGTTTGAATGCTGACGGTTCGTGATCCGCCTGGCGATCTCCGGGAAGGTCCACCGTGATCCGTACCCTGCTTGCCCTCGACGGTGCTCTGGTCCGTGGCGCGCTCTCCCTCGTGCTCACCGCCGAGGCGGACATCAGCGTGGTGGCGGAGGTGGACCGGGGAGACGGTCTGGCCCGGTTGATCAGGGCCCGGCGTCCCGATGTGGCGGTCATCGATCTCGACCTGGTCGGCACGGCCACCGTCGCGGGGTGGTGTCCGTTGCTGGTACTCGTCGACAAGCGTCGCGCACGCCGCCTGCACCGGGTCCTCGTGCCGGGGCGTCCCCTCGGCATCCTCGGCAGGGACGTCGCCCCGTACCGGGTCCTGGACGGGGTCCGGCGGCTCGCGCGCGGGGAGTCGGTGATCGATGCCGAACTGGTGATGGCGGCGTTGACCCGGGCAAGCCCGCTCACCTCCCGGGAGACCCAGATTCTCGATCTGACCGCAGCGGGCGCTCCGGTCGCGGAGGTCGCCCGGGCCCTCGGTCTCGCGCCGGGCACGGTCCGCAATCACCTCGGTCGGATCACCCGCAAGGTCGGTGCCCGCACCAGGGTGGAGGCGGTCCGGGTGGCCCACGAGGCGGGCTGGATCTGACCGCCCGGAACGTCGGTGGGCGTGGAGTTGCCGTCCGGGACCGAGATCCGGCTTCAGGTGGCCGTGCGAGCCGGCGACGGCGGCGGGGCGACGGAGCGGCGGCGGTCGGCGGTCATGTCCGGGTGAGCGGCCGGTGGGCCGGGATGGTCAGTTCCTGCCAGTGGCCGACCAGTTCCCGGTAGGTGGGGGAGCGGCGCAACAGTTCCTCGTGGCTGCCGGCCAGGGGCCGGTCGTCGTCGAACACCAGCACCCGCCGGGCGCGGATCGCCGAACTGATCCGGTGTGCGATCACCACCAGGGTGCCGGGGCGGCGGGCGAACGCCTCTTCCACAGTGGCCTCCAGCATCGGGTCGAGGTGGCATGTCGCCTCGTCGAGGATGACCAACGGTGCCGGGGCCAGGTAGGCCCGGACCGCGGCGATGAGCTGCCGTTCCCCGGCCGAGAGGCGACCGGGCTCGACCTCGGCCGCCAGGCCGCCGAGACGCTCGACCAGCGGCCCGGCCCCGAGCGCGTCCAGTGCGGCCGCCACCGTCTCCTCGTCGGCGTCCGGGCACAGGTACCGCAGGTTGTCGGCGAGGGTGCCGGAGCGGACGTACGCCTCCTGCGGCACCAGCACCCGCAGCCGGGCCAGTGTCTCCGGCGCAACGGCGGCGACCGGCGTGTCGGCCAGGTGCACGCTGCCGGAATCCGGCGGCACCAGCCCGGCGATCAGCGCGGCCAGGGTGGACTTGCCGGCGCCGCTCGGCCCGACCACGGCCAGGTGCTCACCGTCGGCCACGGTCAGGGTGAAGTCGGCGAGGACCGGCCGGGCGTGCGGGCCGTACCGGAAGGTCAGCCCGCGGACCCGCACCGCCGGCACCACGCCGCCCTCCGCCGTGCCGCCCTCCGCCGTGCCGCCCTCCGCCGTGGCGGCGTTTCGACCGGCGGCGGTGTTCGGGTCGGTCGGCGGGCAGCTGCGCAGGATCCGGTCGAGGGTGACGGCGTAGCGCAGGCCGCCACCGCCCACGCCCTGCACCAGGGCGTGCAGGGCGGGTTGCAGCCCGGTGGTGACGTAGACCAGCGCGCCCAGCACCGCACCCGTGCTGAGGCCGCGCCCCACCAGCCACGGCGCGGCCAGCAGCAGGACCACCACCGGCAGCCAGCCGCCCAGCCCGAGACTGAGGGAGCGCAGCGCCGCCATCCGGGCCAGCGTCCGTTCGGCGTCGGCCTGAGCCACGACCCGCCGGTCGACCACAGCCACGACCCGCTCCTGCCCACCGCAGGCGATCACGTCACGATGCCCGGCCAACGTGGCAGCCGCCGACCGGCCGAGTTCCTCACCGGCCGCCACCTGAGCCCGCTGGTGGGCGACCATCGACGGCAACGCCGCCGCGAACACGACAAGCCCGAGCACCAGCGGCGCGGCCACCGCCGCGGCCAGCGGCGGCGACAGGGAGAGCAGACCGAGCAGCGCCGCAGCGGCGGTGAACAGGAAACCGCGGACCACCAGCAGCAGCCCGCCGAAGGTGTCCCGGACCACCTCCACCTGCTGGGTCAGTCGGGCCACGGCGGCGCTGTCCGGGCGTCCACCGGCCCGGGTGGCCTCGCGCAGCGCGCCGTCGACCACCCCGGCTGCCAACTCGTCGCGGAACGGCTCCACCACGGCACCGAGACTGCGGTACACCCGCCCGGTGGCGACCGCGCCGACCAGCACGGCAACGGCCAGCCCGGCCAGCCATACCAGGCCGGTGCCGAACTCGCCGGCCAGGAAACCCCGGTCGACCGCGCGGGCCACGATCAGGCCGCTGAGCAGCGCCGGCAGGGACTCGGCCACCGACCAGGCAGCCAGTCGCCCCAGCGGCCGGCGGCGGGCCCGCAGGGCAGCCCAGGTGGTGCGGCGGACGCCGATCATCGGAGGTCACCACCGGGGGTGAAGACCGCCCGGTAGTCCGGGTCGGCCCACAGCCGGCGGTGCGGCCCCACCGCCCGTACCCGGCCGCCGTCGAGCCAGGCGACCAGGTCGGCCGTGGCCGCCGTCGCCGCACGGTGGGTCACCACCAGCCGGGTACGACCGCCGACCCCCACGGTCACCGCCCGGCTGATCCGGTGCTCGGTGGCGGTGTCCAGGCTGGACGTGGCGTCGTCGAGGATCAGCAGCCGCTGCGCCGGGAACGCGCGGGCCAACCCGATCCGCTGTGCCTCACCGCCGGACAGCGGCGCCTCGGTCAGCCGGGTGCGGAACCCGTCGGGCAGGCGGGCCACCACGTCGGCCACCTGGGCGGCCCGCGCCACGGCCAGCACCTCGCCGGTCGCCGGGGCGGCACCGGCGGGCGGGCCGGCCGATTCGTCGGGCAGGGCGAGACCGATCGCGTCGTGCATCGTCTCGCCGACCAGGACCGGACGGTCGAACGCCTGCCCGATGCCCCGGCGCAGTGCTTCCGGGCTCAACCGGTGCAGCGGCACCCCGTCCAGCAACACCTCACCGGCGTCCGGGTCGTGCAGTCGGCCCGCCACGGCGGCCAGGGTCGACTTGCCGACGCCGGAACGCCCGACGACGGCGAGTGTGGCACCGGCCGGCACCAGCAGGTCGATGCCCCGCAGCACCGGCCGCCCGTCCTCGCCGTGCACGCCGACGCCGCACAGCCGCAGCTCACCCCGGCCGGACGGGAGAGGCTCGTCGCCGTACCGGCGGGTGGGGTGGGCCAGGGGTTCGGCGATCCGGTTGGCGGCCGCCCGGGCGCGTACCAGCCGGTTGAGCGTGGCCAGCACCGCGCCCAGTCCGGCGCCGAGGGCCGCGTACTGCATCGCGGCGACCAGTTGCCCGGGGGTGAGCCAGCCGACGGTGAGCGCGTACCCGCCGACGGCCACGACGGCCGCCTGCAACAGCGGACCCACGGCCGCGGTACGGGCGCTCGCCCGGGCCAGCAGCCGCCAGCCGAGCTGCCCGTACCCGCGCAGTTCCGGTAGTGCGCTCAGCACCCGCTCGCGTTCCTGGTCGACGGTTGCCGCGGCGGCGATGGTGCGGGCCCCGCCGAGCGCCTCCAGCAGCCGCCCGGCGATGGCACCCAGCACGCGCTGGTATCCGGTCACGGCGGCGGAGGCGTCGGTGACGAAGGCCCGCATGAGCACCGCGAGCACCGCCAGCCCGCCGAGGAGGGTGAGCCCCAGCAGCGGCTCGATCAGGGTGAGCGCCACGACGCTGCCGACCGGGGGCAGCAGCGCGACCACACCGAACACCACGGCGGTCCCCGCCTGCCCGGCGTCGGTGGCCTGACCGACGAGCCGGCCGACCAGGTCACCCACCGGGTAGCGGCGGACCGTGCGTACGTCGCAGGCGAACAGGTGACGCAGCAGCCGCCGACGCAGCAGGGCGGTGGCCCGGGCCGCGCCGTAGCCGGCGGCGACGTCACCGAGGATGTCGGTGGTCAGGAGGATCGCGACGAGCGCGCAGGCGACGGCCGGCCACCAGGAGGCCGTACCGCCCACGGCGGCGTCGACGGCGAACCCGAGGGACGCCGGCAGAGCCAGTTCGGCGGCGGCGCCGATCAGCGCCACCACGGTGAGCAGGCCGGTCCAACCGCCGCCGTCACGGACCACCCGGCGCAGCAGCCGGTCGGGGCCGGTCGGTGTCGGCATCGGACCTCCCGCGAGAAAGACGTGCGGCCCTGGGCGGGTACATCGCCCCGCCCAGGGCCTCGCGTGGCGACCCGTCAGTTGCAGGTCGTGACGGACAGCGAGCTGTCGCCGCAGAGCAGCAGGCTCGCCCGGCTGCCACCGCCGGTGCGGTCGGCGGGGGCCATCTCCAGGCCCTGAAGGTCGAGAAGCGCCATGTCGTGTCACCTCCTCCCGTGCTTGTCGGGTTGGTCGGTTCCCCTCGCATCGGCGAGGGTGTCGGTGGCGCCCGTCAGGGGCGCGAGGAACGGCAACGTCACCGCCGTGTCGGGTCGGGCGGCGGCCAGTGCCAGCAGGACGCCGGCGGTGCCGGTGCCGAGGTCCATGGACAGCCGCAACAGCTGCTCGCCGGGGAAGGCGACCCCGTCGGCGTACGGCAGGGCGTGCCAGGCGAGGCTTCGCACCTGCGCGGTCAGTTCCGCGGACAGCTCCGCATCGTCCGGGTACGCCGCGAGGTAGGCGACGATGCCCGCCCGCCCGGCGAAGAGGCCGGACTGCGCGTAGAACGGGGACCGGGCGGCCCGACGGACACCGGCGCTCGCTTCGGCGAACCGCTCGTCGGCGCGGTGCCGCAGGTACTGGTCGAGCACCAGTCCGATGCCGACACTGCCCTGCCCCAGGTAGGGCATGGTGCGCCAGCCCTCGTTTACCTCCAGCGCGCCGTCGGGGCGTACCACACAACGGTGCAGGTCCTGCCGCAGCGCGGTGGCGGCGTGCTCCAGTAACTGCGGATCGCCGGTCAGCTCGTACAGCCGTATCAGCATCAGGGCCGGTCCGGTACGGCCGCGCAGCAGTCCCGCGTACGGGTGCCGGCCGCCGCTGACGTCGGACTCCGGTGCGTCGGCGAGTTGCGCGATCACCCGGTCGGCGGCCCGCCAGGCGGCGTCGCGAAGGGTGGTCTCGCCGGTGCGTCCGGCCAGCTCGGCGAGGTTGAGCGCGATCCCGGACAGGCCGCCGGCCAGGCTGTGGTCCAGCCCGTCCCACGGTTGCCGCAGACAGATGTCGAGCACGTCGAGGGCGTCCTGCCGGCGATCCAGCTGCTCCAGGGCGTACGCGACGCCGTGCAGGCCGTCGTAGAAACCGCAGCGGGTGCCGGCGGCGGGCGAGGTGGCCCGGCGTACCAGCCACCGTTCGTGTTCCGGCCGGCGTCCGGCGCCGCTGACGTGCAGCGCGTACAGGACTCCGGCGGCGCCGTGGGCGAGGTTGAGCCCACCGCTGCGGAACTGCTCGATGTCGCCGGGGAAGAGTCGGTCGTCGCGCTCAGGTGTCGCGCTGGCCAGGATCGCCCGAGCCAGCCGGTCGCGGTGCGAAGGCCCGACGTCGACGGTGAGATCGGGCCGGTCTTCCGCTGCTGCCGGACGCTCGCCGGTGATCTGAGCGACGGCGGCGTCCAGGAGTGCTCCGGGCACCGGGAACCGGGCGGCGATCACGTCCGCCAGGTGTGCGGTCTTGGCCGGTGCCAGCCGGAACAGCTGGGTCAGCGGCAGGAACAGGGCCAGGCGCAGACAGGCCAGGGCGTAGTGGTCGACAGCGGGACCGGTGCGGTCGCGGGGTGCGGCGAAGCCCTGATTGCGCAGGCCGGGCCGGCGATGCCCGTCGATCGGGGCGGCGACCTCGAAGTCGACAAGGGCGATCCGGTCGTCCGGGCGGACCATCACGTTGAACAGGTGCAGGTCGCCGTAGACGAGGCCACGTTCGTGGATGGCCCGGACGACCTCCTCGACCTGCCGGTGGATGTCCAGCGCCCAGCGCGTGTAGGCGGCGCGGTCGGCGTCGGTGGCGTCGGCGTCGATGAGCGGGTACCTGTCGACGAGCACCTTGTTCAGCGCCCGGCCCTCGATGAACTCCAGGGCCAGGAACCGGTGCTCGCCGAGGGTGAACTCGTCGTGCACCCGGGGCACCTGCGGGAGGTCGGCGAGTCGACGCAGCGCCGCTGCCTCGCGGCTCAGGCGGGCCACCGCGTCGGTGCCGTCGGCGTCCAGACCGGCGTACGGTCGTGCCTCCTTGAGCACCACCTGGGTGTCGGTGCGCAGGTCCCGGCCGATGTAGAGGCCACCGCCGTTGGAGAAGTGGATGACCTTCTCGACCCGGTACGGCACCTCGTCGGTGCTTGTGGCGTTGCGGGCGGCCAGGTGCGGCGCGAGGAAGTCGGGCAGGCTCACCCAGGACGGTACGTGGAAGACCGGGTCACGCCGGTCGGGCACCAGAGCGCCGTTGTCGTCCTCGATCGCCGGGACGACCTGGCCGTCGGCGGAGTGGCAGTAGCGGGCGGCGAAGCCGCCGTAGCGTACGTACACCGGGCCGGCGCCGTAGCGCAGGTCGCTGAGGATGTACGGACCGGACTCGCCGGTGAGCAGTTCGTCGAGCTCCTTGCAGACGAGTTCCAGTTCGGCGTCGTCATGCGGGTAGACGGTGACGAACTTGCCGCTGGCCGCCCGGGAGGCGTACTTGGAGTTGCGCAGCAGCAGGGTGCGGGGGCCGCGGAGGAACTTGAACGACAGTCCACGCGGGACGCAGTAGTTCCAGACGGCGTCCAGCACCTGCTCGGCGTTGTCCAGGGTCGCCGACACGTGGATCTTCCAGCCCTGTTGCGGCAATGAGCCGCCGTCAGGGGCGTAGATCAGCCAGTCGTCGAGCGGCTCGGTGCGCCAACCCTCGGGCAGGGACCGCCGGGCCGCCGCGAAGGTGGGCTCTGCGGCGGCGTTGCCCAGCGAGTCGTAGAAGTGTCGGTCGGCGGCGCAGTAGCTGTCGTAGCGATCGTCCACCGTGACCACTCCCTCCGCTGATCGGCTGAGCCCTCGGTCTTGCTGGCTGATATGAGTTTGTCTATTCGGCCTATGGCGCTTCCAGTGTGATCAGTCATGACGTGAGGTGTGTGCCACACTCTTGGCCGTGACAAATGTCAGGCGGGTCCCGGGCGACGGCGGTTGGCACGACCGCTCGCGGTGCGGGCCGACGCGACCGAGAGCCCGGGTCGTGCGTGTCGGCGGTGAAGACGCCGCCGACCTGCGTCTGGCGGCGAGGGCTCAGCAGCAGCCGGGACGGATGCGGCGTACGCCGTGACACCTGACGACCACCCCGCAGCCGTCGATCGGCCGGTCGCCGTGACACCTGACGTTCACCCCGCAGCCGTCGATCGGCCGGTCGCGGTACTGGCCAACCCCACCGCTGGTCGAGGACGGCACCGGCGACTGCTACCCGAGGTGCTGGACCGCCTGTCGGCGGGTGGACACCCGGTGCGGGTGCTGGAGGCGTACACCCGTGGCCAGGCCGAGGCCGCCTGCCGCGAGGCCGTGGCCGACGGAGCGGCGGCACTGGTCGCGGTGGGTGGCGACGGCACGGTGCACGTGGCCCTGCAGGCGGTGGCCGGCACCCGGGTGCCGTTCGGCGCGGTGCCGGCCGGCACCGGCAACGACTTCGCCGTCGAGACCGGTTTCCCGGCCGATCCACTGACGGCCGTGGACACCATCGCGACGGCGTTGCGGGACGGCCGTTCCCGCCCCGTCGACCTGGCCCGGATCACCACGGCGACCGGCGAACACCGCTGGTTCGGCGCCGTGCTCGCGGCCGGCTTCGACGCGATCGTCAACGAACGGGCCAACCGGATGCGCTGGCCGCGCGGCCCTCGCCGGTACGACCTGGCGATCCTGGTGGAGTTGGCCCGGTTGCGCCCGCGTCGCTACACGCTGCGCCTCGACGGCGAAACCCACGAACTGGACGCCGCGCTGGTGGCCGTCGGCAACTGTGCGTCCTACGGCGGCGGCATGCGAATCTGCCCGGAGGCCGACCCGACCGACGGACTGCTCGACGTCGTGGTGGGCGGGCGGTTCAACCGGCGCATGCTGATCCGCGAGAAGCCGAACATCTACCACGGCACCCACATCCACCACCCGCTGGTGGGCAGCTACCGAGCGCGCACCGTGGAGATCGCCGCACCCGACATCACCACCTACGCCGACGGCGAACGCTGCCTCCCCCTCCCGATCACCATCACCGCCACCCCCGCCGCCCTCCACCTCCTCCTCCCCTAACC
>NZ_PNOZ01000121.1:0-12784 GCF_002879555.1 Verrucosispora sp. ts21
GGGGGGAGCATGGGGGCGGCGTTACGGAGGACGTGATGGCGGGCGTGCGGGAGACAGCGGTTGAGCCGATCGTCAGCGGCGAGGACGGCAGCCTGGCCGAACAGGTGTGGCGCAACGCGGCCGAGGATCCGGACGCGGTGCAGTTCATCCGCCCGGACCCGGACCCCCGCTCCTGGCCGGTACGACGCTCCGGCCACGGTGGCGCCCTGCCGGTGACCTGCCGGCAGTTCCGCGACGACGTGCTGGCGCTGGCCCGTGGCCTCATCGCCGCCGGGATCGTCGGCGGTGATCGGATCGGCCTGCTCAGCCGCACCCGCTACGAGTGGACACTCGTCGACTACGCGCTCTGGTCGATCGGGGCGGTCACCGTACCGATCTACGACACCTCCAGCCCCGACCAGATCCGCTGGATCCTCGCCGACTCCGGCGCGGTCGGCTGCGTGGTGGAGACGGCCGATCACGCCGCCACGGTCGACGGGCTGTTGCCGGAGCTGTCGGTGCTGCGCCAGACCTGGCGCATCGACACCGGCGACCTCATCACGCTGGCCGCCCGCGGGCGTGCGGTCGACTCCGCGGCGGTCGACGCCCGTCGGCACGCGGTGACCGGCGACCACCTCGCCACCATCGTCTACACCAGCGGCACCACCGGCCCGCCGAAGGGCTGCATGCTGGCCCATCGCAACATCTCCGCCGACATCGGCAACGCCACCGCCGTCCTGCCGCAACTGTTGCACCCGGGGGCGTCGACGGTGCTGTTCCTGCCGCTGGCACACGCCTTCGCCCGGCTGATCCAGGTCGGCATGGTGCGCACCCGGGCCACGATGGTGCACAGCGCCGACATGTCAGCGGTACTCGACCAGCTGCGCCGGTTCCGACCCACCTTCATCCTCGCCGTACCGCGGCTGTTCGAGAAGCTGCACGACCAGGCGCGGCGTACCGCCGAGGACTCCCACCGGGGGACGCTGTTCAGCCTCGGCGAGTGGACGGCCCTGCGCTACAGCCGAGCCCTCGACCGGCCGGGTGGCCCGGGTCTGCCGTTGCGCCTGGCGCGCCTGCTGTTCGACGTGGTCGCGTACCGCAGGATGCGCGCCGCGCTCGGCGGACGGTGCCGGATGGCCATCGTGGGCGGGGCACCGACGGGGGAGTGGCTCGTGCATTTCTTCCGGGGCGTGGGCATCACGGTGCTGGAGGGGTACGGCCTGACCGAGACGTCCCCGGCGGTGGCGGCGAACCTGCCGTCGGCGATGCGGATCGGTACGGTCGGCCGCCCCCTGCCCGGGGTACGCATCCGCGTCTCCGACCAGGGTGAGGTTCTCGTGCGCGGTGAGCTGGTGTTCCCCGGCTACTGGAACAACCCGGAGGCCAGCCGGGAAGCGGTGACCGACGACGGGTGGCTGCGTACCGGCGATCTGGGTCGGCTCGACGACGACGGCTATCTGCGCATCACCGGCCGGACCAAGGAGATCATGGTCACCGCGGCGGGCAAGAACATCGCCCCGGCGCCGATCGAGGAATGCATCCGGGCGCACCCCCTGATCAGCCAGGTGATGCTGGTGGCCGACGGCCGGCCGTACGTCGCCGCGCTGGTCACCCTCGACCCGCAGGCGTGGCAGCGGTGGCGCGACGAGCACGGGCACCCCGGCGCGGCGCTGGCCACGCTCCGCGACGATCCACACCTGCGCGCCGATATCCAACACGCGGTCGATCGGGCCAACCGGACGGTGTCGCGCGCCGAGCAGGTGAAGACCTTCCGGATCCTGCCCCGCGATCTCACCGAGGTCGACGGCGAACTCACCCCCACCCTCAAGATCAAACGGAACGCGGTGCAGGACCACTTCGCCGACGAGGTCACCGCCCTGTTCCGCCCTCACTGACCCACCGGGCCATGCGCCCACGGGACGGGCGTGCCACCGGGATGTCCCGCCATCCGGACCTGCGCAAAGACGACACGCCGGACGCTGTGTGGTCGGGCCGTCGCGGCAGGTTAAGGTGCGTTCGCATCTGTTGGCTGGCGGCATGGAGAAGTCGGTGACGGATCGACGGCGGGGGTGGCTGAGGCGCAGCCTGCTGCGGCTCGGACTCCTGACCGTCGTCGTCGGCTGCGCCTGGGGTGTCCACGAAGTCGCGGCGGTCGGTGTCGCCCACGTCGCCGAGATGTCGGCGGTGGGGTTCGCCCACGTTGCCGGGCCACCACTGCGCGACGGCGCGCCGCCCGTGCCGCCGCCCGCAGGCCCGCTGCAGACGGCCCAGACGGGTGAGCCGGCACCGTCCTCCGTGCCGGACGTGACCGCCGACGAGCCTGACGTCGCCACGGTCGCCACGCAGCTGACCGCCGGTCTCGACGGCGACCTGTCCGTGTATCAGGTGGCCGCGTACTGGCTGGCGGGTGGGCGGAGCGTCGCCCATTCGTCTCACCAGGGGGCGGAGTACGTGCCGCTGGCACCGCTGTCCCCGGCACCCGCGTCGAGCGGGCTCGACTCCCGGCGAACCTCCCACGGCAGCGCTGCCGACCTGGGGCCGGCCGCGTGGGCGCCGCCGCCGGCGCGTAGCCAACTGACCCGTCGGGTCCGGGCCACCCGACGGCCGTCCCGATCCCCTCGCCCGAGAAGCCGACCGGCCTGACCGGGGCAGCCGCCGCGTACCCCTGCGCCGCCGTGCCCCTGCCGGTCGGCCGACGCGGCGTCTGGCGCCTGCGGATCCGCAACCCCGCCTCCCCGGCGGTCCGGCCACGCCGGCGTGCGCGGCCGGACCGGCCCACCGTGTCACTCGGACTTTCGTCTCACCAGGAGTTCCCATGCACCAATCCCCGCCTGTCAAACGCGCCCGTTGGCGTGACATCGACTGGATCGTCGACCTCGTGACCGCCACCGTCGCCCCCACCGCGCTCGGTGCGTGGCTGGTGCCCGACGAGCGGCGGCGTCCCGCCGTGCTCGCTGGCGCGGCACGCATCTGGGTCGAACACGCCCTGCTGTTCGGCGACGCGTTCCTGCTCACCGATGGTGCGGCGGCCACCGTCTGGTTCCACCGTTATCGTCCGATCCCACCGCCGTCGCGCTACGGCGAGCGCATCAAGGACGCCTGCGGCGGGCACGCGGACCGCTTCCGCCGGCTGGACCGGGCCCTCGGCGCGTGTCATCCGCAGGAGCCGCACAACCACCTGGCGATCCTCGCGGCGCCGCCGGACACGGAGCGGGCGAGTCAGGCTGCGGCCGTGCTCGCCGGCAGTCACCGGTTGATGGACACCTTCGGCCTGCCGATCTACGCCGACCTGTACAGCGACGCCGATCGGTGGCTCTACCAACGCCTCGGCTACCGCAGGCACCACCAGCTGGTACGGCCGGACGGGCCCCGCGTCGACCTGCTCTGGCGACCCGCCTCACCGAGGCGGATCAACACCACGCCGTCCGCCGGTTCCTGCCCCGACCAGCAGCTGTCCGGCCATGCCATGACGCCGGGTTGACACCTGCCACGCGAACCGGCCCGGAGTGACCGGTCCTGCGCCCGATCGACGGGAAGCGCGTCCGGCTCAATCCGGGAGCAGGGGCATCTCCGGGCCGGCGTCGTGACCGAGCAGCACCGCCCGGGTCAGGGCGGTGGAACCGAAACGCTCGCGGACCGCGTCGACGGCCGCGTCCAACTCGGCCGTCGGGTCGCGGTCCCAGGGCAGGGTGAGCTGGACGTGCCCGTCGCCCAGGTTGCCGACGGCGACACCGATCAGCGTGACGCCGCGGCGTTCGATCTCAGGCTGGGCCGCCCGCAGCAGACCGCGGGCGGCGCCGAGCACGACAGGCGTGTCGGCGGTCGCCTTGGCCAGGGTGTGGGAGCGGGTGGCCCGGGCGTAGTCGGCAAAACGCAGCCGCAGGGTGATGGTGCGTCCGGTGCGGGCGGCCGACCGTAGCCGCCGGGTGACCCGGTCGACCAGGCCGGCGAGGATCGCCTCCAGCTCGGCCGGGCGCCGCCCCGAGCGGCCCAGCGCGTGTTGCGCACCCATCGAGCCGCGACGCCGGCCGACCTGCACCGGCCGGGGGTCGCGGTTGTGCGCCAGCGCGTGCAGGTGCCGCCCGGCACCCGGCCCGAGCAACGACACAAGCGTCGCCTCGCCGAGGCGGGCCACGTCACCGACGGTACGGATCCGGTGCTGGCGGAGCTTGTCGGCGGTCACCGGCCCGACTCCCCACAGCCGCTCGACCGGCAACGGATGCAGGAAGGCCAACTCCCCGGCCGGTGCGACGACCAGCAGGCCGTCGGGCTTGGCCACCCCGCTGGCGACCTTGGCCAGGAACTTCGTCCGGGCCACGCCCACCGTGATCGGCAGGCCGACCTGCTCGCGTACCGCCCGACGCAGCCCGGCCGCGATCGTCTCGGGTGGACCGACCAGGCGGCGCAGACCGCCGACGTCGAGGAACGCCTCGTCGATGGAGAGCCCTTCGACCAGCGGAGTGGTCTGCCGGAAGACCTCGAACACCGCCCGGCTGGCGGCGCTGTAGGCGGCCATCCTGGGTGGTACGACCACCGCGTCCGGGCACAGCCGGCGCGCCTGCGCGCCGCCCATTCCGCTGCGTACGCCCCGGGCCTTGGCCTGGTAGCTGGCCGCCAACACCACCCCACCGCCCACGATCACCGCCCGGCCGCGTAGCCGTGGATCGTCGCGCTGCTCGACCGAGGCGTAGAACGCGTCCAGGTCGGCATGCAGGATGGTGGCCTCGCCCGACACCCCGCCATCATCGCACACCTGTACTAAAATCGGGGTTGACCTGCCGTGAATCACCCCCGACGGGTGCCGGTACGGCAGCAGCCGGTCGAGGCCGAGCCGGTCCAGTTCGGCCTGCGCCGACGGGGAGACCTGTCAGCGACTCACAGGCTCCACGGCCCCCTCGGGCGTCGGCGGATGACGGTCAGGTCTGCGCGGTCGGGGACGGGGTGGCGCTGCCGCCCTGCGGCGATTCCTGCGACATCAGGTCCGCGATGGCGGCGCGGTCGGCCGCGGACGGCAGTCCCCATTGCGGGCGGTACCCGTACACCTCGCGCAGTGGGGTGGAGGTGGTCCGGCCGCCGAGGATCTCCACGGCATCGGTGTCGATCAGGCCGGGATGTTCGACGCCGCACGCCTCGGCGACCTTCAGCAGGTCCCGCCGCAGCGTCTTGACGTAGTGCGCGGCGCGGACCGCCTTGGAGGCCGGGTCCAGACCCCGGGTCAACCAGGCGTTCTGGGTGGCCACCCCGGTCGGGCAGCTGTCGGCGTGGCACTTCTGGGCCTGGATGCAGCCGATCGCCAGCATCGCCTCCCGACCGACGGCCACCATGTCGCAGCCGAGCGCGAAGGCGACAGTCGCGTTGTCGGGCAGGCCCAGCTTGCCGGAGCCGACGAAGACCACCTGCTCGTGCAGGTCACGTTCGGCGAACGTGGCGTAGACCCGGGTGAAGCCCTGCTGGAACGGCAGCGACACGGAGTCGGTGAAGATCAGTGGCGCGGCGCCGGTACCGCCCTCGCCGCCGTCGATGGTGACGAAGTCGACGCCCCGGCCGGTGTCGCGCATCAGGTCGGTCAGTTCGGTCCAGAAGTCGAGGTCACCGACAGCGGACTTGATGCCGACCGGCAGGCCGGTCTCGGCGGCCAGCAGCTCCACCCAGTCGAGCAGGCTGTCGCAGTCGGAGAACTCGGCGTGCCGGGATGGACTCACACAGTCCTTTCCGACCGGGATGCCTCGGGTCGCGGCGATCTCCGCCGACACCTTGGCCGCCGGCAGCAGCCCGCCCAGGCTGGGCTTGGCACCCTGGCTGAGCTTGATCTCCAGGGCCCGTACCGGCGCGCCGGCCACCACGTCCTTGAGGCGGGCCAGGTCGAACCGGCCCCGGTCGTCACGACAACCGAAGTACGCGGTACCGAGCTGGAAGATCAGCTCACCGCCGTGCCGGTGGTACGGCGACAGTCCACCCTCGCCGGTGTTGTGCAGGCACCCGGCGATCGCCGCGCCCCGGTTCAACGCCTCGACGGCCGGCCCGGACAGTGAGCCGAAGCTCATCCCGGACAGGTTCACCACCGACTCCGGTCGGAACGCGCGGGTGCGTCCCCGGGCCGCGCCGAGCACCTTGGCGCACGGTAGCCGCACCTCGTGCCCGAGCGTCGGCGTGGACGCGGGTACCGCCCGACCGAACGTACGGTGCTTGATCACGGGATAGCCGGGGGTGAACTCGATGTCGTTGTCGGTGCCGAAGCCGAAGTAGTTGTTCTGCTGCTTGGCCGAGGCGTACACCCAGCGGCGCTGGTCGCGGGTGAACGGCCGTTCCTCGTTGTTGCCGGCCACGATGTACTGCCGCAGTTCCGGCCCGATCGCTTCGAGCAGGTAGCGGGCCCGGCCGAGCAGGGGGAAGTTGCGTCGCAACGCGTGTTCGCGTTGCAACAGGTCGCGGGTGGCGACGGCGGCGAGCGCGGCGACGGCTGCGGGTACGGCGTGACGGGCCCATCTCATCCCGCCACTCTTTCCGCCGCCCGGCCTGGCCAAACGCCTGCGTCCCCGCAGCAGGGTCCCGCAGCCTGTCCCGCAGGTCCGTTCCGCACCGATACGGGGAACGTTTCCCCCGTATGCCACCCGGGTAGGTCGGGCCGGACGTATCACCCGCCCCCTGTGGAGGACCATCCGATGCGAGACAACTTCGGTGACGCGGTGGGGGAGACCCTCCGCTCGATACTGCTCTTCCTGCCCCGAGCCGTCGCCTTCGTGGCGATCCTGGTGGCCGGTTGGCTGATCGCCAAGGCCGTCCTGAAGCTCACGGACCGGCTGCTCGAACGCGTCGGTTTCGACCGCGCCGTCGAGCGTGGCGGCATCCGCCGGGCGCTGGCCAACTCCCGGTACGACGCCAGCGACATCGTCGCCCGACTGGCCTACTACGGCGTCCTGCTGCTCACCCTCTACCTCGCCTTCGGCATCTGGGGACCGAACCCGATCTCCGATCTGATCGCCGGGGTGATCGCCTGGCTGCCGCGCGCCTTCGTCGCGATCGTCATCGTGGTTGTCGCCGCGGCGATCGCCAGCGCGGTGAAGGACATCATCTCGGGGGCGCTCGGCGGCCTGTCGTACGGCCGGCTGCTGGCCACCATCGCCTCGGCGTTCATCCTCGGTCTGGGCATCATCGCCGC
The DNA here is from genome assembly GCF_002879555.1 of Verrucosispora sp. ts21. Classification (NCBI taxonomy): domain Bacteria; kingdom Bacillati; phylum Actinomycetota; class Actinomycetes; order Micromonosporales; family Micromonosporaceae; genus Micromonospora; species Verrucosispora sp. ts21. Next base: position 7,139 of record NZ_PNOZ01000121.1, read on the forward strand.
CCTCAACCAGATCGGGGTCGCCACCGCCGTGACCACTCCGGTGCTGATCGCTGTGCTCGCCACCGTCGGCGGCATCCTGGTCGTCGGGGTCGGCGGCGGGCTGGTGCGGCCCATGCAGAGCCGCTGGGAGTCCTGGCTGTCCCGCGCCGAGCAGGAGACGCGGACCATCACCGAGCATGCCCGCGCCTACTCCGCCACCCGCCGCGACGCCCAGCAGCGCCCGGCCGAACCCGTCGCCCCGGCCGCCGTCACCGAGCCCACGAACGTCACCGAGCCGACCTTCACCGCTCCGACCGCGACCACCTCCGCCGCGTCCTTCGGTGACCGTCCCGGCTACGACGACCCGGAGGCCACCCAGATCGTCACCGCCCCCGGCACCAACGACGACACGACCGCCCTGCCCCGCCGAGACGACCCCGAGGCCACCCAGATCGTCGACACCGCCGGCATCGACAGCGACCCGACGACGACGCTGCCCCGCCAGGACGACGACCCGGAGACGACCCAGGTCACCACGTCGACGCCCGAGGTGCCGACCCAACGCACCGCCGACGACAGCGAGTCGACAATCGTGCTGCCCCGGCCCGACGACGAGCCACGCCGCTGAGGCGTACGCGGGACGGGGTCCTTCACGGCCCCGTCCCGCGTACTGCACCGGGGCACCGACACGCCTTCCCACCGGCTACCATCGCCGCCATGAACTGGCGACATTGATGCCCGAGCCGAGGCCGTGGGCCGCCTGCGGACGCCGCAACACCGGCGTCCGTCGTCCCGTCCCACCCGGAAGGCCTCATGATTCTCACCATCGCCGGGGGCCGCCGTCTGGCGACCACCCTCTACGCGTACGCGTTCCTCACCGACCTGGTCCTGCTCTATCCGGTGTACGCCCTGCTGTTCGCCGACAGCGGCCTGTCGGTCGGGCAGATCTCCTCGCTGTTCGTGATCTGGTCGGTGGCCGGCATCGCCCTGGAGGTGCCCTCCGGCGCGTGGGCCGACGCCACCTCCCGTCGTCTGCTGCTCTGCCTCGCGCCGCTGTGCACCGCCGCCGGGTTCGCGCTGTGGACGTTCGTGCCGTCCTATCCGGCGTTCGCGCTCGGGTTCGTGCTCTGGGGCGCCGGTGGCGCGCTCGCCTCCGGGGCACTCGAAGCGCTGGTCTTCGACGAACTCGATCACCTCGGTCTCGCCCAGCGTTACGCCCGCACCATCGGCCGGGCCCGCACCGCCGGCACAGTCGGCGTACTCGCGTCGATCCTGCTGGCCGGGCCGGTGCTCGGGCACGGCGGCTATCCCGCCGTCGGCCTCGCCAGCGTCGCGGCCTGCCTGCTCGCCGCCGCCGTGGCCACCCGCTTCCCCGAGCACCAGGCCGCAGCCACGGACACCCTCATCGTCGCTGCCCCGGCTGCCCCGGTCGTGCCGACGCAGCACCGTGATCCGGCCGACCCGGCCGACGAGCCCGGCTGGTGGCAGGGTCTGCGCGGCGGCCTCGCCGAGGCCCGCCGGGATCGGCGGGTACGCGCCGGGGTGCTGCTGGTCGCGGTGGTGACGGCGACCTGGGGTGCGCTTGAGGAGTACACCCCGCTGCTGGCCCGCGACACCGGCGTCGCCCTGACCACGGTGCCGCTGCTGCTTCTGCTCCTCGCGGTCGGCCAGGTGATCGGCGGCCTGCTCGCCCCGGCCGGCGAGCGGCTGTCCACCCGTGGGTACGCCCTGCTGCTGGCGGGGTCGGCGGCGGCCCTGGCCGGCGGGGCGCTGCTGCGGCACCCCGCCGGTTTCGTGCTGCTGGCAGGGGCGTTCTGCGGATTTCAGCTCGCCTCGGTGCTGGCCGACGCGCGGTTGCAGGCGCGGATCAGCGGCCCCCGACGGGCCACCGTCACCTCGTTGGCCGGCATGGCCACCGAGGTGATCACCATCGTCGTGTACATCGGCTTCGGTGTGGTCGCCACCGTGAGTAGCAACGGTGTGGCCTTCGCGCTCGCCGCCCTGCCGTACGCGCTGATCGCCCTGCTGATGCTCGGCGGTGGCCGGCCCCCGTCCCGTCGGTCACGGCCGGAGGCGTCGGCATCGAGCGTGGTGTGAAGGGGCGGGCGGTCAGGGCTTGTCGACGTCCAGGTAGACCCAGCGGCCGTCCTCACGGACGAAGCGGCTGCGTTCGGTCATCGATCCGGCACCGACACCGTCGCGGTAGCGGGCGCGGAACTCGACGGTGCCGGTGCTGTCGAACAACCCGCCCTGCTCGGTGGCGACGATCTCGAGGCCGGTCCACCGCTGGCCGGGATCGAGGCGCAGCCGCGCCGGCCGGGTGCTGCTGTGCCAGCTGTGCAGCAGATAGTCCGCGTCGCCGACGGCGAAGGCGGCGTACCGGGATCGCATCAGCGCCTCGGCGGTCGGGGCCTGCGCCTCACCGGAATGCAACCGCCCACAACAGTCTCCGTACGGCAGACCCGTCCCGCACGGACACACTCCCACCGCCACGGCCCGTCGCGGCTGTCTGCTGTCTCGTCTGGCCATGCCGCCATCCTCGCCGCGCCCGCCGCAGCGGGGCACGCCGGGGTACGCCGTCGGGCGACGCCGGCTCGTGCCGATCGCTGCGGGTCCCGGAGATCACCGAGGCTCGCGTACGCGCGGGTCCCGAGGGCCTCGGTCAGCGCGATCCGGTACGCGCACCGCGCCGACTTCCGAACGACTCCATCGTCGTGGCCTTCTTCGCCGGGGTCGTGCTCGCCTTACGGGACCGGGACGCCGCCGCCTGGGAGGCGGTGCTCTTGCGCGTCGCCGCCTTCTTCGTGGTCGTCTTCTGCGCCGGTGCCGTCGCGCCGGCGGCCTTACCGGCCGGCGCCTTCTTCGCCGTCGCCCGCGTGGCCGTCGACGTCTTCTTCGCCGTCGACGTCTTCTTCGCTGTCGCGCGCGTGGCTGTCGAGGCATTCTTGGCGACCGCCGTTGCTTTCTTGACCGCCGTTGCCTTCTTGACCGCCGGTGCCGTCTTCGCGGCGTTGCCGGTCTTCGGGGTGGTGGTCTTCTTCGCCGCCGTCGCCTTGGCGGTGGGCCGACGGGTCGGCGTGGCCGTGGCGGAGACCGCCTTCTTGCGGGCGGTGCGCGGGGTCGTCGGCGTCGGCTTCCCGCCCGGGGACTTCGCGGCCGTGGCCCCGGTGGCCCGCTTCGTCGCCGTCGCCACCTTCTTCGCCGCCACCTTGGCCGGCGGTGGAACCTTACGCGCCGCGGTGTGCTTCCTGGCTCGTCCTGCGTCCGCCATTCGTCGCTCCTCGGGATCTGCCGTGGACGCACGGTCTTCCCGACACCGGGCCGGTCAAACGCGACCGTAGCGCCTCACGCCGTACGGGTCGCGAACACGATCACGTTGTCGACATACTCGCCGCTGTCCTGGTCGAACCGGCCGCCGCAGGTGATCAGGCGCAGCCCGGCGACGGCGCCCGGGCCGTACACCAGGTCGGTGGGAAAACCGTCCTTCGGGTACGCCTCGACACCGTCGACGGCGAAGCGGACCACGGTGGCGTCGGCCCGGGCGATGTGGACGGTGTCGCCGGGACGCAACCGTCCCAGGTCGAAGAAGACAGCCGGCCCGCCCGGAGCATCGACATGGCCCACCAGCACCGCGTTGCCGATCTCACCGGGGCTGACACCGGGGGAGTACCAACCGGCCACGCCGGGTCGGTCCAGCGGGGGCACCTCCAGCGCCCCGGTCGGGTCGGCGGCGACCGCAATCAGTGGTGCGCGTACGCCGATGCGGGATATCCGGACCTCGACGGGGTCGGCGCGCGGCAACGGCGACAGACGCGGCGCGGCCACCGCCCCGGGCAGCACACCTGCGGCGTCGGGTTGCGGCGGCCGGGGCGGCAACCGCGCCACACCGACACCGACCAGTGCGAGCCCGGCCACCGCCGACAGCGTCACCAGAAGGCGACCGAGCCGGTACCCCCGCATCGTCTCGTACCTCCCGTGTTCGGGCCGGCCCTGGCGGCACTGCTCATCGCCACTGGCGGGCCGGTGCTCGGCCGTGCTTTCGCGGGTGCTGGCACGCGGACGGGTGCCCGTGCCGGGGCTTGCGGCGCGGGCACCCGTCGTCGGAGTCTGATCGCTCAGAGCGTCGCGGCCTCGGCCGCGTGACGACGGCGTCGGGCCAGGATGACCGCGCCGCCGAGCGAGGTGACGAGCAGAGTCGCCCCGGCGGCCAGGGTCCCGCCGCCGGTGTCGGTCCGACCGCCGGCCTGCGCGCCGCCGATCGGGGTGACCGTGAAGGTCGCGCTACCGTCGGCCGTACCGTCGCCGCAGGTGGCAGCCACGGTGTACGTCCCCAGGGTGAAACCGGCGGTGAACAGTTCGGCACTCAACCCGCCGCCGGCCGCAGCGGTGGTGGACCGGACATTCTGGTCGCGGTCGGGTCCGGTGACGTGGAAGATCGCATCGCCGGAGTTCGGGTTGCAGTTGGTCGCGGTGAGCACGACAGTCCCCCCGACCGGGGTGGTCGACGGCGACACGGTGGTGTCGGCCAGTGCGGTGCCCGGCAGCAGCAGCGCCCCGAGAGCGATACCACCCGCCACTGGTACGAGAACATTTGTTGCCTTCATACGCGCTTCCCTCACTTTTCGTCCGCTGACTACGTAGGACGCTGCTCGGGTGGCCAACTCCGCGACTAGCACCGGTGTGCCCAACACTAGGGGGCCTTGCCCCCCGATCCGATGAAAATGAGAAATCCTCGTTAACGTCCCGAGTCCTCCGCTCGCCGCCCCGGACACACCCCTCGCCCACTCCGCATCCCGCCCACCCCGCAGGCCCGCTTGCGCCGCCCGACCCGTCCTGCACGCCCTCAGCCACCCCACCCGCATCTGTGTGCCTGCCGCGCGGGAATGTCCTTATGTCCGCCTCGATCCGCACGATCCCCCACGCGTTCATCGCGATGATCGACTCCGTTACGCCGGAATGGCGGTTTCCCGCCGCCCCGGACCCCGCAATTTCGGCGTAATGGTTAGGGCTCACCAGGCCGCCTGGCGGCCGCGTGGCCGTGCGTGGCCCATCACTGCCTTTCCCCAGGGACCGGTCCGCGCGGCGTTTGAGCGTGGGCAGGTGGTGTGGGCTCAATGAGCAAATCAGCTCAGGTCCGGTTTGGCTGTGGGGGTCACGATGGGAGGTGATGTCCGGTTCGCCGGTGGAATCGCCGGGGAATGGGCGTGGCCTGCGGGTCGTTGAACACGTCTGAACGACCGAGGAAGGCGCCGGGCCCGAGCCTGGCGGGTGCGGGCCGGAATGTGGGGCCGCCGGATGGCGTTGTATCGGGTGGCTGACCAAGCAGGGCCCCCATGACGCGCCCGTGGTCGGGTGTGATCCGGCCTCCGGGAATCACCGCCCTCGGTCAGTGGTTGTACATGGTCCCGGCGCCGCGAGGGCCCCTCGCCCCCGTGATGAGCGCGGTGGGATTCCCCGCCCCGCGTGTGAGCCGGTGAACCTTCCCCCCTCTTGTTCTTTCAGCGCCTGACGGCGTTTGCATGCACCCGTCCCCCGGTGGTGTGTGTCTACCCCCGAATGGAGCTTCGTCATGAACTCGATCTTCCGTAAGAGCATGCTGAGTGTTGCTGGTCTGGCTTTCGCTGGTGGCGTGTTCGCCGGCCCGGTGGCCGCTCACGCCGATGTCAC